>NZ_JAAKTY010000003.1:0-284273 GCF_049174875.1 Aeromonas sp. 600948 | reverse complement strand
CCCGAGCGGCCAAAGGGATCAGACTGTAAATCTGACGGCTCTGCCTTCGAAGGTTCGAATCCTTCTCCCTCCACCATCATTCAGAAAACCCGGCCTAGTGCCGGGTTTTCGCATTTTTGGCCCATCGCAATTCATTCTCCCTCTGCACTGCCAACCTTTATCACGGCTTGCCCGCGGCCGATCGAGCAATACAAAACGGGAGGCCTGCGCCTCCCGTTTAGATTCATATCAGCCCTGTTACGGGATGAAGCGTTACAGAGTAAAGCGATAGAAGATATCGACCGCCTGAGCCACCCCGCTCATCGCCTGCAGATAGAGCCGTGGCAATACCTCGTAGCGCAGCTTGAACTCGGCGATGGGGCTGAAGACCCCGACCCCGTACTGGAACTGCAGGCCCGGCAGCAGATATGCAGACAGAGTCACCTGGGTGTTGTCACCACTGCCCGCCGTATCGAGGGAGACATCGCTCATCCCCAGCGACTCGCCGATGCTCGACACCACGCCGTTGGCCTGACTCACCGCGCCGGCTACCAGCAGGCCGTTGAAACCGCCATCCTCACCGCCGGTCTGCAACCCTTTGCCGCGCAGCAGATAGGAGAGCTGTTCCGACTGCGCCATCTGCGGTTCGGAGTAGACAGTGATCTCCGGCTTGCTGGCAGGGCCAGTCACCCGCACCCCGACCGTCACCTGACCCTCGATGGTATCGGGATCCCGGTTGGCCTCGATGTTGAGGAACGGCCGATCCAGCGGACCGGAGAAGAGGATCCGCCCCTCCTTGATGATAAGGTTCTGACCATAGGCCTTGAAGCGGCCGTTGGTCAGCACCAGCTGGCCGTTGCCTGCCAGCGGTTTCTCGGGATCCTGACGGATATTGAGGCCACCGGAGACATCTGTCTTCAACCCCATGGCATCGAGCTTCACATCGTTGCCAAGGCGGATCGCCACCTTCATCGCCAGCGGCAGACTTGCCTGCTTGGGAGCAGGGGGCAGATCGTCATAGACCACGGTCACATCATCGGAGACCGCCACCGCCGAATCCGGCAGACTCTTGACCAGAATGCGCGCCCAGGGAATATCCACCTGACCGGTAATGCGGGTCTCCTCACCCAGCGACACCGCGATATCGGGCGAGACTCTGACCCGGCCCATGCCTGGATATTGCGCCTCCAGATCCTTGCCCTGAATGGTGAGGCTGCCGCTGACCGGCATCTTGGCCCAGCTGAGCCAGCCTCCCAGTGCCAGCGGCCCCTTGCCCACCAGCATGGAGCCATCGAGCTCGGCGCGATTTCCCTCGATCTTGAGGCGGGTCACCAGCTTGGTCAGGGTCACCATATCGGAGTGAGTCTGCACTTCACCGTCACGCAGGTTGAGCTGGCCAAACAGCAGGGGCGCCGCAAGCGTGCCGTCGAAACGGGCATCGGCGGAGATGATCCCTTGCAGGGAGCGCACCTCAGGGATGAGCGGCGCGAAGGTATTGAGCTTGAGATCGTCAAACTTGAGCTGACCACCGAGCAGACCGCGACCGGCAGGCTCCCTGATCAGCAGATCGGTATCGATATTGCCGATCTGTTTGGAGGCAAAATCGAGGCGAATGGCCGCCTGCTGCCGCTCGAAATCCAGGGCCAGAGCCAGCTGCTGATAGTCGGTCTTGAGGCCATCTGCCACAAAAGTGCCCGGCGTGGTGCGTACCACCGCATGCAGGGTCGGCTGATTGCCACGCCAGCTGGCACGCCCATCGGCCGAGAGCATCGCCTGCCAGCGGAAGTTGTCCGGCAACCAGGGGCGCAGCCGCTTGAGATCAAACTCGCTCAGGGCAAACTCCAGAGTCCCCTGGGCAGCGGAAACCTGACTCCCCTTGACGCAGAGGCTGGCCCCCTGGGAGCCGAGGCAGAGATCCCCCATCGCCAGACGCTGACGCGGCAGATCGAGATCCAGTGCCCACGGGGAGCTCAAGTCCCAACGGCGCAGCGGGGTTTTCAGCCGCAACTCGGAGAGCGCCCCGCGCCAGTGATCCCCGCGCACGCCGCCACCCAGTTTGAGGTTGGCCGCAACAGGGTCACCCTTCATGGTCAGGGTCAACAGATGTTGACTGATATCGCCGCTGAGGTTCAGGGCAAGCTGGCTGAGCTTGGTTTCGCCCTGTTTCAACTGCGCCACCAACAACGCGAGATCACCGGCCGGTTTGGCGCCGATCGCCGCATTGCCCTTGAGGCTAATACCCTTCATGTCGGTGCCGGCATAGTAGAGCCGCTCGGAGGCGAGATCCGCATCGATTTTTGGCGTCTGCTGATTGCCACTGACCTTCACCTGTCCCTTGATATCCCCTTTCAGGCCGGGATAGATGCCCCCCAGCTGGGGAGCCAGCAGGTTGGCATCGAGCTTCCACTGGGCGCTGCTGATACTGCCCTTGGCCTGCAACTGGTTGGGGCCACTTTGCAGCGAGAGCGTCGGGATCAGCCACTCCATCTTGTCGTTACCGCTAAGCTCCCCCTTGAGGGCCAGCGGATACTGGTTGAGTTTGCCATCCACCTTGAGCTTGGGCAGTTTCAGCTCCCAGTGGCCCGCTTCGTTCATCACGAAACGGCTCTCCAGCTCACCGGCCAGCGTCCCTTTCAGCTCGGGCAGCAGCTCGGCCGGATTGATCCCCTTGAACAGGGTGGTTCCCTGCCACTCGATCCCCTTGTTCCAGGCGAGCTTGCCATCGAGCTTGAGCTCCCCCTTGAGCGCATTGAGCTGCAAGGCGATCTTGCTGAGCCGCTCCAGATCCCCCTTCCCGTCCAGCGCAAGCTTGAAGAGGGGCACATCGGTCCCCTTGCCGGAGGTATTGAGGGCAAACTGGTAGCCGGAGAGCTTGCCCTTGGCAGTCAGGCTCCCTTTGTCCAGCCGATAGCTCGGCTCATCTTTGGCAGGCTTATGAAATGGCCAGCCGAGGCTCTTCCAGTCGAGGGCCAGATCAAAAGGGAGATCCGGGTCGAGGGCGGCCAGCGAGCCCCTGAGATTGGCGGCGACCGGCCCCTTGGCCGACAACGCCAACCCCAGCTTGCCGACCGAACCGCTCAGCGCCAGCGTGGCCTGCTCCCCTTGCAGCTCGCCATCCAGCAGTCCCTTGCGGGCCTTGGCATCCAGCGTCACCGCCAGCGGGTAGTCGTCACTGAGCTGGATGTGCCCCTTGAGCGCCAGACCGGCCATGGCGTGGCGCAGCGAGAGCTCGCGCACCTCGATGCGATCGTCGGCAGCAGTGGCCGACAGCAGCAACCTGTCGAGCCCTTCGATCAACTCGCCCTGCTTATATTGCACCCGGGTCGCGCTGACCCCTTCCAGCTTGATGGGGAAAGGAAGATGAATGGCGGGCAGGAGAATGGGGGCAGCCTTTGCCGTATTTGCAGCTGGCGCCCCTTTGCCCTGTTTGGCTGTCTCGGCGCTGGCCTTGTCGTTGCGCGCCACCGCAGCACCGGCTTGCTTCTCGTTAGCGGCTGGCTGCTTGGCAGATTTGGCTGCGCTGGCGGGTGCCGCGTCATCCAGCGTCACCGTCAGGTTATCAAGCACCGGGCCGCGTACAATCAGCCCCTTGCGGTTGAGGGTGGCGCCGATATCGAGGGACCCCAGGGTCACGGCAACACCGGGCACCGCCAGATCGAGATCGGCCACCTTGAGGCTGTCGACCTGAATTTTGAGTGGCAGCGGGCGCCAGACAAAGGGTTCGGAAGGCTCTTCCGGTGCAGGCTCCGAGTCGGCCACCTTCACCACCGGATGAGTCACTTCAAGCGATTTGATCCAGAGTTTGCCCTGCAGCAACTTGCCGAGATCCCAGTCGAGCACGGCGCGATCCACAGTGACATCCACCAGCTCATCCTGCCAGCCGGCCCCTTCCAGGGTCCAGCCATAGCCAAGCTGACCGGCAACCAGCTCCCCCTTGAGGGAAGGCAGCGCCCCTTTGGCCTGTTGCCACAACCACTTGTTGCCCTGATGGGTAAAGCCCAGCAGGCTGACGCCGATGAGCAGCAGGAACACCAGCCCCATCAGCCAGAGAAAGATGCGTTTTAGCCAGATCACAATGCAGACCCCCGCGAAAGATACAGCCGCAGCGGCCAAAGAAAAAAGCGTTTAGACAACATCATAATTCAGGCCCCAGTGCGAAATGCAGCCGCAAGGGCTTGTCCTCCTCCGATACCCCGACCGCCAGATCCAGCCTGACCTGGCCGATGGGGGTGACCCAGCGCACACCGACGCCGGTACCTATTTTCCAGGGCTCGCTGTAATCGGTGGTGGAGGTGCCGCCATCCACAAACATGGCCCCCAGCCACTTCTCGCTGAAGCGGTAGTTGTATTCCAGACTGGCCACGCTGGTGTAGCGGCCACCGGTCAGCTTGCCATCCGGCCCGGTGGGGGAGATGCTCTCGTAACCAAAGCCGCGCACCGTCTGATCGCCACCGGTAAAGAAGCGCAAAGACGGCGGCACCAACGAGAAGCTGTCACCTATGATGGCCCCCTGCTCTGCCCGCATCAGGAATCTGTGGTTATCGCCGAGGGTTCGCAGCCACTTGCTGCGTCCCCACACCCGCATAAAGCTGATGTCGGAGCCCCATCTGGGGTCGGAGAACTCCAGCGTCAGCTGCTGGCGATCCCCCCAATCGGGCACCAGGGTGCCGCGCACCCGCAGTCGGGACCAGGAGACCCCGGGGATCAGCAGCAAGCTGTTCCCCTCGTCGGCGCCCTGGGTATAGATCTCGTTCTCCAGCCGGATAAAGACGTCCCGATCCCAGCTCTCCGGCCGCCGCGTCCAGCGGTGCACACCGATGGTAGTGAGATCGGATCGGGTATCGTTGTTGTCCTTGTACTGGTAACCGGTCTGGATGGAGTAGTAGTCCCGCAGCGGGTTGCCCACCGGGATCTGGTAGTCGAAGCTGAGCTCGGCCTCCGGCGCCGACACCTTGGCGGTGGCAAACAGGCGGTGGCCGTAGCGGTTGACCCAGGGCTTCTCCCAGGTGGCACTCATCCGCGGCCCTACGTCGGTGGCATAACCGATACCGGTCTCGATTTCGTGATCGACCCGGTTATCCAGCGTCACCGCGATGGGCACCCGATAGTTGCTCGCCTCGCTCAATACCGGCTTGATATCGACCTGACGGAACAGCTTGGTGGAGGAGACATCCTGCGACATCTCGGCCAGACGGATGGCGAGATAGGGGTCGCCGCTCTTGATGTTGATAAGCGGGCGAATAAGGTGAAGCGCTTCGGGGGTGGCATCGTAGCGGATCTCGCCAAAACGGTAGCGATGGCCCGATTCGAACAGAATAAAGATCTCTGCCGTCCCCTTGTCCGGGAACACCTTGACCTGACTCTTGCTCAGCTTGGCATCAAAGTAACCGCGGGCCAGCCCGAGGCTGCCGAGATCGGCCTTGATGGATTCATATTTGGCGTGATTGAGGGGCTCCCCCTCTTTGAGGGGCAACTTGTCCAGCAAGGCGCTGTAGAGCTCGTCGCTGCCCGCATCCCCCTCCAGCAGAATATCGAGGCGGGAGACGATGACCGGTTCCCCCTTGTCCACCTCAATCACCACTTTGGACGGAGTCTTCTTGTCGCGGCTCAGGGTGATTTTCGGCTGGTAGTAGCCATAAACCTGCAGCGCCTTTTGCACACTCTCGGTAATTTTGGCGCGGGCCGGGCGGTATTGCCGCTCCTGATAGACCGGCAAGGCATTGAGGTAGGCTTCAACGTTATCCTTGTTCTCCCCTTTCAACCCCTTGACCTGATAGGTGAGCTTGGCGGCAAACGCGGGCGCAGCCAGCAGCGACAGCAACAGGCCCACCCCCAGTACCCGCAGGCCGCGGCGAAACGCAGGGCCGGACAGTGAACGCCCTGCCAGCAGGGATGAAATGCATCCTGTCAAAGGTCAATATTCCTGAATCTGTGGTGAAGGAAACCAGCGCCCTTTCGGGCCACCCGAATGCGGCGCAGCACGCCATGCCGTGCATGGCCGTGACACAAAAATGCGCGCCAGAAAAATGGCGAACCTTATCCTAACATAGGCATCGGCCAGCGACAGCGCGGTGCCATTGGCAAATTCACCATATCTTTTAAGAGGTTGACCACAAATCACACATTTTGGTGACAATGACGCCGCCCGCTTTCCCGATGGAAGCGAATTGACCTGCCCTGAATAAGGCTCACCCCACCATCAGGCACCATTTGTCACCTCTCCTCCTCTCTTTGCAACCAGAAACCCACCACGACAGAGTTTGTCGGCATCGCCCCACCCTCACCGTTTAACAGGCCCGGCACACCCTAAAGCCCGCCGTAGCGGGTGATTAAGAATTGCTCGTTCAGCGCAATCGAATTATCCCGCTGCCTTTGCGAACGTCCCTCCCTCACACTTGAACCATCAACTGAAGGAGACACATCATGCATGCACGTAGCGAACAGATGGCTGACTATATTGCCGATCGTCTCGAGTTCATCACCTTTCTAGCCTGTTGCAGCGCCCTGCTGGCCCTGCTGACCGGCATGAGTGGCCAGCAGGCGCTGGCCTTTACCGCCCTGAACCTGCCGTTTGGCCTCGGCATTTTGCTAGCGATGGCGCTGCTGGCCCCCCTGCCCGCCCACTGGCGGCTGCCGGGGATCACCTTGCTACTGGCAGGTTGCGCTCTGATGACCCTGCAACTGGGGGGCGAATGGCTCAATCCGCTGGCCATCTGGAGCCTCTACGCCCTGCTCGGGCTGGAGATCATCTGGCAAGCGCGCCCACGCGCCATGCTGGCCACCCGCGCTCGCCAATAACAGGGCTGACGAGCGCCGGTAAATGGCGGGCTGTGATGGCTGACGCCGGTGGCAAATTGGGGTACTCTTGCGCCCCGATTTGCTACCAACCTTGGCGTTAACAACCTTCGCCATCACTCCCAGGAGCGCCCCGATGAAAAAAGCCTGTGCCCAGCACATTCTGGTCAAGACCGAAAAACAGTGTCTGGAGATCAAGGAGAAGATCGAGAAGGGAGCCGACTTCGGCCAGATGGCCAAGCGCTTCTCTACCTGTCCCTCAGGCAAGCGTTTTGGCGATTTGGGAGAATTTTCCAAGGGAGATATGGTGAAAGCATTTGACGATGCCGTATTCAAGGGTGAACTGCTCAAGGTGCTGGGGCCGGTGCGCACCAAGTTCGGCTTCCATCTGATCAAAGTGCTCTATCGCAACTAAGTCATCGCAACTTAACATTATCTCGGTGAAGCTCCCGTCAGGCGGGCTTCACCGACCTCTGTATACCCCTCGCAAAACTGACCAAAACCACGCCAAACTCTCATCAATTTACTAACGTTATCAGGCAATTAAGTTTATCCTTCTCGGCATTGTCCACATTCGACGATGGATCCCGTGCTATGCCCCGCTCTTGCTTGTGGCCCCTGATGGCTTGGTTACTCCCGCTCGCTGGCGCCCTCGGCAGCCGCTTTCATCTCTGGCCTTGGTGGATAGGTTTTGCGATCTGTCTCATCGGAGCCCTTGTCTCCCTGATCTTGCTGGTACGCCTGCCCTGGAGCCGTAACCGCTATGCCAGCGGCCTTGGCGCCTTGCCACTGCTGCTGCCGCTGACCTTTGTGGCGCAGGCGCTGCGCATGCCGCTGATCAACGATGTGAGCACAGATCCCTACAATCCCCCCCAGCTACGCTGGGCGGCAGAGCTCAGAACGGCGCAGGATCTGCCAATTAATAGCGCACCGCTGAAAGCATTTGAAAGAAATCCCGGTCCTCTCTTTACCCATACCGCCCCCGAAGAGGTGGTTATTGAGGCTGAGGAGCTGATGCAGGAGCTGGGCTGGCAGGTACGACCCAGCCCCGACGGTCTGGATGCAGTGGTCACCACCGGCTGGTTCGGCTTTCAGGATGATGTGGCGCTGCGGGTCTTTGCTGGCCCCAAAGAGACCCGCATCGATATGCGATCAGCCTCCCGTCAGGGGCAAAGCGATCTGGGCACCAACCGGGCGCGGATCGAGGATTTCCTGACCCGCCTGAACGAGCGCCTCGGCCAGGCCTACAAACCCAATTTGAAACCGTAAGTGTGAAACAACAAGAAGGTAACTGATGCGCGTTGAGGTCAAACCCGACCGGGAATATGCCTGGTTTATCCGCCCCTTTTTCTGGCTGCAAAAGCGCAACTATGGTCAGGTGCTTATTCCGGGCAAGTGCTGGGGCCGCTCGCCGCGCCTCTTTGCCGCCGTCGCCACCCTCTATGGCGTCATCAACCGCAAGCGCTCCCCCATAGATCCCGTGCTGCGCTCGCTGGTGACGGTGCGGGTCTCCCAGCTCAACTGGTGCCGTTTTTGCGTCGACATCAACGCCATGACCTTGGTAAAGAGAGCCGGTTCCAGCGAGAAAGTGGAGGCGCTGGCCAACTGGCGCGAAAGCCCCTTGTTTGACGAGCGGGAAAAAGCGGTGCTCGACTATACCGAAGCGATGACTGGCCTCGATGGGGTCAGCGATGAGCAGGCCGCCCGCCTCAAGCCCTGGTTTGACGACGACGCCATGGTGGAGCTGACCGGCCTCATCGCCTTCCAGAACATGTCGGCCAAGTTCAACGCCGCCCTCGATATCGCCCCGCAGGGCTTCTGCCAGCTGCCGGTGCAACCGGAACGCCCTGCCCAGCCAGACAGCAAGGACGCCTGATGAACCGGACCCGCCTGCTGCTTGCACTGGTGATGGGGAGCCTTATCGGCACCTTTTTTGCCCTCGATCTTGGCCGTTACCTCACTCTGGACGCCTTGCAGGCCCAGCAGGCGGCAGTGGCGCAATGGGTCGACGGCCACTTTGTCTCGGCCAGCCTGCTGTTCGTGCTTATCTATGTGCTGAGCACCGCCCTCTCCCTACCCGGCGCCAGCTTGCTCACACTGGGTGGCAGCGCTGTGTTCGGCGTCGGCTGGGGGCTACTGCTGGTCTCTTTCGCCAGCACCCTAGGCGCAACCCTGGCTTTTCTCAGCGCCCGCTTTCTGCTGCGCGACTGGGTCGAGCGGCGCTTTGGCGACAAGCTGGCCACCTTTCAGTCCGGCATGGCGAAGGAGGGGGCCTTCTATCTGCTCAGCCTGCGCCTCATCCCCATCTTCCCCTTCTTTTTGGTCAATCTGCTGATGGGGCTCACCCCCATCAGAGTCAGCACCTACTACTGGGTCAGCCAGCTTGGCATGCTGCCCGGCACCTTCGTCTATGTGCTGGCGGGCAGCGAGCTTGGCCAGTTAACCAGCACCGGCAATATCCTCTCCCCCGGCCTGATGGTCGCGTTGACCCTGCTGGGGCTGATGCCCTGGCTGGTCAAGAAATTGACCGACAAGCTCGCGCTGCGCCGCTTGCTCTCCCCCTACCGCAAACCCGCTCGCTACGACTACAACCTGCTGGTGATCGGTGCCGGTGCAGGTGGGCTGGTCACCAGCTATATCGCGGCAGCGGTGAAGGCCAAGGTGGCGCTCATCGAGAAACACAAGATGGGGGGCGATTGCCTCAACAGCGGCTGTGTCCCCTCCAAGGCATTGATCCGAAGCGCCCGCTTTGCCGCAGAGCAGCGTAAAGCCGACGAGCTGGGCTTTAGCCCAAGCCACTCCCGCGCCGATTTTGCCGCCGTGATGGAGCGGGTGGCTGAGGTTATCAAGGAGGTCGAGCCCCACGACTCCATAGAGCGCTATCAGGGGCTTGGAGTGGAATGCATCGAAGGGGAGGCGCGGCTGGTCTCTCCCTGGGAGGTGGAGGTTAACGGCCAGCGCCTTGCCAGCCGCCATATCGTTATCGCCACCGGCGCCCGGCCGCTGGTGCCCAAGCTGCCGGGGCTGGATCAGGTGCCTTACCTCACCTCGGATAGCCTCTGGCAACTGCGCACCCCGCCGCGCCGCCTACTGGTGCTGGGCGGTGGCCCTATCGGCTGCGAGCTGGCCCAGAGCTTCGCCCTGCTCGGCATTCCCGTGACCTTGGTGGAACTCTCGGAGCAACTGCTGCCCCGCGAAGAGAGAGAGGTAGCCGACGCCCTGGCCGGGCAGATGAGCCGAGATGGCGTGCGGCTACTCACCGGCTGGCGCGCCGAACGAGCCGACTATCTGCCCGCAGCCGAGAGGGATCTTCCCATCCGGCTGCAACTGCGCCGGGGCGATGAGACACAAGTGGTTGAAGGGGATCAACTGCTGCTGGCACTGGGTCGGGTCGCCAACGTCAGCGGCTTCGGGCTCGAAGCGTTGGGGGTCGAGCTGGCCCCCCGCGGCACCATAGCGGTCGATGGCTTCCTTGCCACCAACTTCCCCAGCATACTGGCGGTAGGAGACGTAGCGGGCCCTTACCAGTTCACCCACTTCGCCGCCCATCAGGCCTGGTATGCGGCGGTCAATGCCCTGTTTGGTCAGTTCAAGCGCTTTCGGGCCGACTATCGGGTCATTCCGGCGGCCACCTACACCACGCCGGAGATTGCCCGGGTTGGCCTCAATCGCAAGGAAGCCGAGGCGCAGGGGATTCCCTTCGAGGCGACCCGCTTCGAGCTGGCCGAGCTGGACAGAGCCATCGCCGATGGGGAGCGCCACGGTTTTGTCGAGGTGCTGACCGTGCCGGGCAAGGATACTATCCTTGGCGCCACCATAGTGGGCACTCACGCCGGTGAACGGATCGCCGAGTTCGTGCTCGCCATGCGTCACCGCCTCGGCCTTGGCAAGATCCTCGGCACCATTCACGCCTATCCCACCCTGATGGAGGGGAACAAATATGTGGCGGGTGAATGGAAACGGGCCCACCAGCCCACCCGGGTGCTGGCGTTGCTGACCCGTTATCACCGCTGGCGCCGTGGCGCCTGACAATCAGGGAAACGTTTATGCTCAAGCCATTCTCACAACTCAACTCACAGCTCAAACAGCGGCTAAACGCCCTGCTGTGCGCCCTGCCACTGCTGGCCAGCGGCTCGCTGTTGGCGGCCAATCCAGACGGTAACTGGCAACAGACCCTTGAGGAGGCGAGGGGACAGACCGTCTACTTCAACGCCTGGGGCGGCAGCCCGGAGATCAACGCCTATCTGGTGTGGGCCGGGCAGGAGCTGGCGCGCGACTATCAGGTCAAGCTGGTGCAGGTGAAGGTGGATGACATCGCCCAGAGCGTCAGCCAGTTGCTGGCCAACAAGCAGGCGGGCAAACAGGTAAACGGCCCCATCGATCTGCTCTGGGTGAATGGCGAGAACTTCAAGGCGCTCAAGGAGCAGGGGCTGCTTGGCGCTCCCTTTACCGCCGAGCTACCCAACATGGCGCTGGTCGACAGCAGCCTGCCGGTGAGTGAGGACTTCACCCTGCCGGTAGAAGGGCTGGAAGCCCCCTGGGGCATCGGCCAGCTCAATCTGATGGTCGACACCGAAGAGGTCGCCAGAGCGCCCACCTCGGCAGCAGCCCTGCTGGCGTGGGCCAAGGCCCATCCCGGTCGCTTCACCTACCCCAAGCCGCCCCAGTTCCATGGCTCCAGCTTTCTCAAGCAGATCCTGCTGGAATTGACGCCAGACCCGGCCCCCCTCTATCGGGAAGCGACCGAGAGCGACTTTACCCAACTCACCGCCCCGCTCTGGGCCTGGCTCGATGAGCTGCATCCGGCACTCTGGCGCAAGGGAAAACTGTTCCCCACCAGCGCCGCCGAGACCCGCCAACTGCTCGATGATGGCGAACTGGCCATGGCCATCAGCTTCAACCCGCAGGAGGCGCAAAGCGCCGCCCAGATTGGCGCCCTGCCCCCCAGTGTGGAAGCGGTCGCCATGGAGAAAGGGGCACTCACCAACAGCCATTTTCTCGCCATCCCCTTCAACGCCAGTGCCCGTGCGGGTGCCAAGGTGGTGGCAAACTTCCTGCTGAGCCCGGCGGCGCAGGCGCGCAAGGCCAATCCGGCCTTCTGGGGTGATCCCAGCGTGCTGCGGGCCGATGCCCTGCCTGACCCCGCCAAGGGGCAACCGGCACTGCGCTTCAAAGCGGTGGCCGAGCCTCACCCCAGCTGGCAGCTCAAGCTGGAAGCGGCCTGGGCCGAGCGTTACGGTCACTGATGAGTGCCGCTGGTCACCCGCTTTCCCGCTCCCGACCGTGGCGCCAGTTGACACGCCACCCCACTATGAGTACGGGGATGGCGGTCATTTATCTGGCACTCTTCGTCATCCCATTGCTGGCGGGGCTGTGGCAACTGCTGGCGGAGGGGATGGCCGCCTCTCATCTCGCCTTGCTGCTCGCCCAACCCGGTCTTTGGCACTCAGCAGCACTGAGCCTGTGGATTGGCGCCGCCTCGACCCTTGGCAGCCTGCTGTTGACCGCCCTGCTGCTGGCCCACAGCGACAGCCGGGCTTTCGGGCTGCTCCGTCGCCTGCTCTCGCCTATGCTGGCCATGCCCCACGTCGCCTTTGCCATCGGCTTTGCCTTTCTGCTCGCCCCCTCCGGCTGGCTGCTGCGGCTCCTCTCGCCAGCTCTAACGGGGTTTGATCTTCCCCCCGATTGGCAAACCATTCGGGATCCTTGGGGGCTCGGGCTGATTGCACTGCTCGTTTTCAAGGAGACCCCCTTTTTGCTGCTGATGGCGATGGCCGCGCAGCAACCCATCCAGCTGGCACGCCAGCAGTGGCTGGGGACAAGCCTTGGCTTCAGCGCCCCCCAGATCTGGTGGCGCCTGCTGCTGCCGGCGCTCTGGCCTGCCCTGCGCCTGCCCATCTATGCGGTGGCGGCCTACGGAGTGGCGGTGGTGGATCTCGCCCAGCTGCTCGGGCCTGACACCCCCGCCCCGCTGGCGGTACGGCTGTGGCTTTGGTATCAGGATCCGGATCTGCTCTGGCGCGGCGCCACCGCCAGCGGCGCCCTGCTGCTGCTCGCTATCACGGCGCTGCTGATCGCCATGCTCAGATTACTGGAGTGGCTTCATCAAGAGGTGGGCAAAGGCTGCTGGCTCGATGGCAAACGAGCTGCGTCCCACTCCTTTGCCAACCGGCTCGCAGCAGGCTCTGCACTCACTCTGATCACCCTCAATCTGGCGGTGCTGGCGGCCCTGCTGCTCTGGTCACTGGCGCGCCGCTGGCCCTTTCCCGCCCTCTGGCCCAGCCAGTGGAGCAGTCATTACTGGCTGGATCTGCTGCCAACCCTGCTGCCACTGCTGGCAACCAGCGTACTGCTGGCGCTGGTGAGCGGCTTGCTGGCACTGGGAATGGCGGTGTGTAGTCTGGAGGCGCAAGCCGGGCGCCGCCCCTGGCCGCTCTGGCTCATCTGCCTGCCGCTGTTGCTGCCACAGGCGAGCCTGCTGTTTGGTATCCGGCTCGGGTTGGACTGGCTTGCACATGACGCGATAAGCAGCGGCATTGGCTGGGGCTGGGTGCTCTGGAGCCAGCTGCTGTTTGTCTTTCCCTATGTCTATTTGTGTCTGCTCGGCCCCTATCGCCAGTTCGATCCACGGATCACCCAGAGCGCCCTGCTGCTGGGGGCAACGCCATGGCGAGCCTGGTGGCAAGTGAAAGCGCCGCTGCTGGCGCGCCCGCTGCTGTTTGCCTTCAGCGTCGGGGCGGCGGTGAGTTTGGCCCAGTATCTGCCGACCCTGCTCTTTGGTGCTGGCAGAGTGGTCACCATCACCACCGAAGCGGTGGCCATCGGCAGCGGCCTCAACCGGCGGCTGGCGGGGCTCTACGGCCTGCTGCAACTGCTGCTGCCGCTCGTTATCTATCTGCTGGCGCTATGGCTGCCAGCGCGGATCAATCAGGCGCTCAAGGGGGGCGGCTCACGATGAACTCTCATAATGGAAACAACCATATGCTGAGCACCACGCCTCTTCGACTTTACCTTGATGAAAATCTGCTGCTTTCGCTGCCCCCCCTGCAGGTGGCCCCCGGCGAGGTATTGACCCTGATGGGGCCAAGCGGCTGCGGCAAAAGCTCCCTGCTGGCGGGGCTGGCCGGGGTACTACCGAGCGCGCAGACAGAAAATGGCCCGATCCGGCTGGAGGGGGAGATAAGGCTCGGCGAGCGGCCACTCAACACCTTGCCTGCGCAAGCGCGGCGCATCGGCATGCTGTTTCAGGATGACCTGCTGTTCGACCATCTGACAGTGGCGGAGAACCTGATGTTCGGCATGCCTGCGATCATCAAGGGAAAACGTGCGCGGCGGGAAAAGGCGCTGACCGCATTGGCACAGGTCGCACTGGCGGATCAGGCTGACAAGCTGCCACAACTGTTGTCAGGGGGTCAGCGAGCGCGGGTCAGTCTGCTGCGGGCGCTGTTGGCGGAACCCGACGCCCTGCTGCTGGACGAGCCCTTCTCCCGCCTCGACAAGCCGCTGCGGGCCGCCTTTCGCGAGCTGGTGTTCGCGCAGATCAAGGCGCTGGCCATCCCCGCCATCCTGGTGACCCACGATGCGGAAGACGCACCGGGCACCATACTCAACCTCACCGAATGCCACTGTTAACCGAGGAGTGTTCACCTTGTTTGATCGCCATCTGATCCCCGTGATCCGCAGCCCCCTCACCCAGCTTGCCAAACCGCTCTGCCGCGCCGGGATCAGTGCCAATCAGGTGAGCCTCACCGGCTTTGCCATCGGCATGTTGGCGCTGCCGCTACTGGCCTTTGGCTGCTATCAATGGGCGCTCGCAGCCATTCTGCTCAACCGGCTGCTGGACGGGCTCGATGGCGCCGTGGCGCGGGAAACCGGCATCACCGATTGCGGTGGCTTTCTCGACATCACCCTCGACTTTATTTTCTACGCCGCCGTGGTGCTGGGCTTTGCCCTCGCCGCCCCCGCCAATGCGCTGCCCGCCGCCACCCTGCTGTTTGCCTTTATGGGCACCGGCTCGAGCTTTCTGGCGTTTGCCATCATGGCGGGCAAGCGGGGCATCGACAATCCGGTCTACCACCACAAATCCCTCTACTATCTGGGCGGCCTCACCGAGGGGAGCGAGACCATCGCCCTCTTTGTGCTGATGTGCCTGTGGCCCGCCGCCTTCGCCCCGCTCGCCTACGGCTTTGCCCTGCTCTGCGCCATCACCACCCTGACCCGACTCTGGAGCGGCTACCACACGCTACGTCCCCCCCAGCCATAAACAGCACAGCCCTCACCGGAGGGCTAATCCATCGCACGATGAATTGGCGGCAAACAAGGCACACGGAACACTTGCACGGGGATGACAATGTTTTACCATGACGGCACTTTTATCAGTCTCTTTGAGAACCCTATGCGTCGCCTTGCCTCTCTTCTCACTCTGTCGTTATTCCCCCTGCTCGGTGGCTGCAGCAGCGCCCCAGCGCCAAAGCCCGTGGTCGTCCCCCAGCCCAAGAGCGCCTTTATCAATCAGGCGCCATCGAGCAAACCCGTTTATACACAAGGGGTTAGCAAGGGGGACTTCGCCAATCGCCCCAACGTGGACAGGTTCGTCCAGAAAATGGTCGAGAAGCACGGTTTTGACAACGCCCAGCTGCATCAGGTGCTGGCACAGGCAGAGCGTTACGACTGGATCATCCGCCTGATGGATGCCCAGGCGCCGACCACCGCGAAGCCCACTGGCCCGACCGGTGCCTGGAACCGCTATCGCGCCAAGTTCATCACCCCGGACAACGTACAGAACGGCGTCAACTTCTGGCGTGAATACGCAAGCGAGCTGAACCGTGCGGAGCAGATCTACGGGGTGCCGCCGGAGATCATCGTCGGCATTATCGGGGTGGAGACCCGCTGGGGCCGGGTGATGGGCAAGACCCGCATTCTGGATGCGCTGGCCACTCTGGCATTTGATTATCCGCGCCGCGCCGAGTTCTTCACGAGCGAGCTGGAAGCCTTCCTGGTGATGACCCGCGACGAGGGGATGGATCCCACCGAACCCAAGGGCTCCTATGCGGGCGCCATGGGCTACGGCCAGTTTATGCCCTCCAGCTTCCAGCGCTATGCGGTGGACTTTGATGGCAACGGCCACACCAACCTGTGGGATCCGGTAGATGCCATCGGCAGCGTCGCCAACTACTTCAAGGCCCACGGCTGGGAGAAAGGCCAACCGGTTGCGGTGCGCGGTCAGGGCCAACTGCCCGGCTATGAGCATGGCTTCCAGACCCGCTACCCGGTCGCTACCCTGCGCCGCGCAGGGCTCACCCCCACCAGCACCCTCGGCAACCACAGCGAAGCGAGCCTGCTGCGCCTCGATGTGGGCACCGGCTACCAATACTGGTACGGTCTGCCCAACTTCTACACCATCACCCGCTATAACCACAGCACCCACTACGCCATGGCGGTATGGCAGTTGGGGCTGGCGGTGAAGGCGGCGCGCTGACAACTCGCTGGCATAAAACAGACAATGAAAAAGGAGCCATTATGGCTCCTTTGTTATATCCAACGTTCCACCCCATCAGGGGCTCAAGGATGGCTACCTGATTTAGACGCCTGCCTTGGCCAGTGCCGCGGAGACGATCTGCTGGGCCTCTTGCTGGATGAGGTCGAGGTGCGCGTCGCCCTTGAAGCTCTCCATATAGATCTTGTAGATGGACTCGGTACCGGAGGGGCGCGCCGCGAACCAGCCGTTCTCGGTCACCACCTTGAGACCGCCGATGGCGGCATCGTTGCCAGGTGCCTTGGTCAGCTTGGCAATGATGGGCTCACCAGCGAGCGTTGAGGCTTCTACCAATGCCGGATCCAGCTTGGAGAGCACCGCTTTCTGGGCGCTGTTGGCCGGGGCGTCGATACGGCGATAGCTGGAGCGGCCAAACTTGGCTTCCAGTGCGTCGTAATGAGCCTGCGGATCCTTGCCGGTGACCGCCAGAATTTCCGCCGCCAGCAGCGCCAG
Organism: Aeromonas sp. 600948; assembly: GCF_049174875.1. Classification (NCBI taxonomy): domain Bacteria; kingdom Pseudomonadati; phylum Pseudomonadota; class Gammaproteobacteria; order Aeromonadales; family Aeromonadaceae; genus Aeromonas; species Aeromonas sp. 600948. The sequence goes on along the minus strand of NZ_JAAKTY010000003.1, from coordinate 267,511 downwards.
AATGAAGCCATCCTTGTCAGTGGTCCAGACGGTGCCATCTTTGCGCAGGAAGGAGGCGCCCGCGCTCTCCTCGCCACCAAAGCCGAACTCGCCGCTGTAGAGGCCATCCACGAACCACTTGAAGCCGACCGGCACCTCTTTCAGGGTGCGGCCAATCTCACCGGCAACCCGGTCGATCATCGAAGAGGATACCAGCGTCTTGCCAACGGCCGCATCCGCAGACCAGCCGGTGCGATGGGTAAACAGATACTGGATTGCCACCGCCAGATAGTGGTTCGGGTTCATCAGGCCGGACTTGGTGACGATACCGTGACGGTCGTAGTCAGGGTCGTTGCCAAGGGCGATGTCGAACTTGTCTTTAAGGGCAATCAGGCTAGCCATGGCGAACGGGCTGGAGCAGTCCATCCGGATCTTGCCGTCTTTATCCAGGGTCATGAAGGAGAAGGTCGGGTCGACCTTGTAGTTCACCACCTCGATGTTCAGGCCGTAGGTCTTGGCGATAACGTCCCAGTAGGCAACGCCGGAGCCGCCCAGCGGATCGACACCGATCTTGATACCCGCGTTCTTGATGGCGTCCATGTCCAGCACGTTCTTCAGATCATCCACATAAGGGGTGACATAGTCGTGCTCGACCACGAACGGGCTCTTGAGCGCTTCGGCGAACGGCATCCGCTTCACACCGGCCAGACCCGCTTCCAGAATGGCGTTGGCACGATCCTCCACCCACTTGGTGATCTCCCCTTCGGCGGGGCCACCATGGGGCGGGTTGTACTTGAAGCCACCATCTTCCGGCGGGTTGTGGGACGGAGTGATCACCACGCCGTCGGCGCGCACTGCAGGCTTGCTGGCCCCTTCTTTGCCAGAGTTGTAGCGCAGGATGGCGTGAGAGATGACCGGGGTCGGGGTAAAGCCCATACCGGCTTGAATGCGAGTTTCAACGCCGTTGGCCGCCAGCACTTCGACGGCGCTGGCAAAGGCGGATTCAGACAGGGCGTGGGTATCCATGCCGACAAACAGCGGGCCAGTGATGCCGGCCTGCTGGCGATACTCCACCAGGGCCTGGGTCACCGCCAGAATATGGGATTCGGTAAAGGCGCTGTGCAGGGCGCTGCCACGGTGGCCGGAGGTACCAAAGGCCACCCGCTGCTCGGGGCGGCTCATGTCCGGCTTGTTGAGGTAGTAGGCGCTGACCAGACGGGGGATGTTGGTCAGGTCGCTTAAACGGGCCGGTTGACCGGCGTGGGAATGCTGAGCCATGGCGTTTTCCTTGCGTAATGGCGGCCTTGCCGGGCAAGGCCTGAGTCTTGAAGAATCGTTAAATGGCGCCACACACCAGCGCGATCACCTCTTCGCCATAGCCCATGCTGGCCATCAGCTGGGCCACCATGTTCTGCTTGCGGCTGGTGTTGGTGTTGGTGATCACCCAGAACGGGGTCTCCGGTACCGGCTTGGGCTTGGTGGTGCTGCCACTGGCGCGCAGAGCCTCGGGATCCTGCGAGAAATAGACGCGCTTGCGCCCCTTGATTTCGGTGGCCTGGGTAAAGCCTTCCGGGTTATCCCGGTAGAGGGTACTCAGCACCAGCATAAAGCGGTTGATGGACTTCTCTTCCTTTTGCAGCTCACCGGAATCGAGCAAGGCTTGCAGCCCTTGTTGGGTGGCTACCGTACTGGACTGTGCGACGGCAACTGGCTCGGCAACCGACACACCTTGGTGAGCAGGCTGTTCCAGCAGACGGCGCAGGATATCGGAGGCACTCTCACCAATGTGCCGGGTCTGGCTGGCGATATAGAAGTAGAGATCGTCATCAAGCTCGATGGTTTTCATAGGGATGCGCTGGACTCGTCGAAATTCGGATGCGGCGATTATACATAGGCAAACCCGACAGCCCAAGCAAGGGGCTGGCAGATGTACATGAATCTCATCGAGAATACGGCATAATAGCGGGCCAAGTGTGTGATCAGCCGCACTGATAGCCGATCCGGACGGGATTTTTTAGAAAAAAAACCACATAAAATCCCAATCCATTGGACGAAATCCTTTTCTTTCCAGTGCGTTAAATAAAACAGCGATACGCACCCACGACCGACAAGGTGTCATTTTGCAACAAAACAGCATATTGAACTTCAAGGAGCAGGGTCAGGGACCGGCGGTCATTCTGATCCACGGCCTGTTTGGCAGCCTCGACAACCTCGGCCTGCTGGCCCGTGCCCTCGGCGAACACTATCGGGTGGTCAGCGTCGATCTGCGCAACCACGGAGCCTCCTTTCATAGCAGCGAGATGAGCTATCCGGCGCAAGCGGCCGACATCCTGACCCTGATGGATCGGCTGGAGATTGCCGAAGCCACCCTGATTGGCCACTCGATGGGTGGCAAGGTGGCGATGCAGGTCGCCAAGCTGGCGCCAGAGCGGGTGACCAAACTGGTGGTGGCCGACATGGCGCCGGTCGCCTATCCCCACTCCCGCCACCAGAATGTCTTTGCCGGACTCAACGCCACACGACGCACGCCGCCGCAAAGCCGCAGTGAAGCAGAAGCCATGCTGGCGCAGCATATCGAGATCGCCGGGGTACGCCAGTTCCTGCTCAAATCGTTCGCCAGAGGCGAGCATGGCTGGGGATGGTGCTTCAATGTGCCCGCCCTTGAGCAAAACTACGCCAACATCATGGGCTGGCCAGAGGATGAACGCCGCTTCGAGGGGCAGGTGCTCTTTATCAAAGGGGGGGATTCTGACTATATGCAGCCCCAATACAGCGAGACGGCACTGGCCCAATTCCCGGCGGCAAAGGTGCGTGTCATCGCGGGTACCGGCCACTGGCTGCATGCGGAAAAACCGGCTCTGTTCAACAAATTGGTTGTGGATTTCCTGTCGACAGGCGGTTAACAGTTTCAAATCCTTTGTGATATAGTGCGCCCGTCATAAGGAGTGTGCGCAATCCATGCTAAGTGAACATATCGACCTGATCGAAAGTTTGGGCCTCAAGTTATTCTTTGTGGCCATTTTCATATTGATTGGCCTGGCCATTCAGGACGTGCTCAAGCGCGGCAACGTGCCCCGTTTCGGTCGTTTTATCGTCTGGTTGGTACTGTTTCTGGGTTGTGCGGGTTTTGTCGCCAAGGGGCTGATCGAACTGGGCTGGGAAGGCTCAGGACTAGGCTAACAATTTTCATCTGTGATGTATGGCCAAACAGCAAACTGATCGAACAACACTGGATCTGTTCGCAAATGAGAAGCGCCCCGGCAGGCCAAAGACCAATCCACTCCCCCGCGAGACCCAGCTCAAGATCAACAAGCGTAACCAGCTTAAGCGCGATCGGGAAAATGGGCTGAAGCGGGTAGAGTTAAAGGTGGAGGCCGAGTTGCTGGAGCGCCTGAACCAACTTGCGTTACAACAGAACATCAGCCGAGCCGAGCTGATCCAATCTATCCTGAAACAACAGATTGAGTCCGCCTTTGCGGTGGACATTGCAGTCTGAGCGTTGAGCATTAACACCAAATACGGGTAACTAAACACTATGGCAAGTGTAGGTCTGTTTTTTGGCAGCGATACCGGTAACACCGAAGCTGTCGCCAAGATGATCCAGAAAGAGCTGGGCAAAAACCTGATTGAAGTCCGTGACATCGCCAAGAGCAGCAAGGCCGACATCGAGAGCTTTGATCTGCTGATGTTCGGCATCCCGACTTGGTACTACGGCGAAGCCCAGGCCGACTGGGACGACTTCTTCCCCGATCTGGGCGAAATCGACTTCACCAACAAGCTGGTCGCCATCTTCGGTTGCGGTGATCAGGAAGACTATTCCGAGTACTTCCTCGACGCCATGGGCACCCTGCGCGACATCGTCGAAGCCAAAGGCGCCATCATCATCGGTCACTGGCCGACTGCCGGCTACGAGTTCGAAGCCTCCAAGGCACTGGTCGATGACAAGCACTTTGTCGGTCTGGGTATCGATGAAGATCGCCAGCCGGAGCTGACCGCCGAGCGCGTCAAGGGCTGGTGCAAGCAGCTGCACGAAGAGATGTGCCTGGGCGAGCTGGAGTAATCCGCCTCCCCTCATACCTCTGACAACAAGGGCCCCGACGGGGCCCTTGTTGTATCTGCTTGTTGCGATGCCTGCCTTTATTCTTCCCTGTTATTCACCTCTGTGCTCCGGTTTGGCCCGCACATAGAGGGTGCGCTTGACCTGCGCCACCAGCTCGCCGCTCTTGTCTTGTACCGTCACCTCGAATTCGGGGAAATGCTTGTTGCCACCTTCAGTCGCCGCCACGATTTCGGCCAGCTTGCCCTCGGTCAGGTTGAACTCGGCCACCAGCTTGCCCTTGCCCGGCTTGATGTAGTTGATGCTGCCCGCCTTGTCCCAGACGTAGTAGCGATTCTTGAAGTAGCCCATCAGCATCAGCGGATAGATGGGGTCCGTCATGGCAAACATGCTGCCGCCAAACTGAGTGCGGTTGGCGTTCTTGTTCCACCAGCGGGATTTCAGGGTCACCCGACAGTAGCGAAAGTCATCGCTCAGGGTCTCTATCTTGATACCGGCGCCCCAGAAGGGGGGCCAAGCGTTGAGTGCGCGGCGCACCCAGGCCGCATTGTCAAAAAGCCAATCCATGGATCTCATCCGACCAGAAATATGAAAGTTACATCTTATCAACATCTGCCATGCCAGCAAGTCGGACGACACGATTGATTATTTCAATCCAACCGGCCATTTATGGCTAAACCCCTTGAATTGCTGGGTTTATTTTTAGGGAGGCTACGACCTATAATGACAGGCCAAGCGAGTTCAAGGTTGCCATTCCTGCGGCAGTCCATCAGAATAACCCCACCTTCGAGAATGCGAATAAGTAGAATATGGCAGACAACAACCAAGCGTTAAAAAAGGCCGGGCTCAAGATCACCTTGCCCCGGGTCAAAATCCTGGAAATCCTGCAACAGCCGGACTGCCAGCACACCAGCGCCGAAGATCTCTATAAACGACTGATCGACCTGGGTGAAGAGATTGGTCTCGCTACCGTCTATCGCGTTCTCAACCAGTTTGATGATGCCGGTATCGTTACCCGTCACCACTTCGAAGGTGGCAAGTCGGTATTCGAGCTGGCCACTCAGGAGCACCACGACCACCTGGTTTGCCTCGACTGCGGCAAGGTGATCGAGTTCTCCGACGAGGTGATCGAACAGCGTCAGCGCGAGATCGCCAAGAAATTCAATATCCGTCTCACCAATCACAGCCTCTACCTCTACGGTCACTGTGCTACCGGTGAGTGCAAGCACGACGAATAAGTCGCCCGCGACTTGCAGATAACGGACAATAAAAAAGCCAGCATCAGCTGGCTTTTTTATTGTCCGGCGCAGGCCGTGGCATCGCACAGGGCAGGGTCTCCCCTGCCCTACTGAGTTAGCCTTCGACTTTGCCCCAGGAGTCGCGCAGGGCAACGGTGCGGTTGAACACCAGATGCTCCTGGCTGGAGAGCTTGTTGTCGGCGCAGAAGTAACCTTCACGCTCGAACTGGTAAGCTTGCTCCGGCTTGGCGTTCTTGAGCGAAGCCTCGACACGGGCCCCCTCGATGATCACCAGAGATTCCGGGTTCAGCGCGGCTTCGAAGTCATCCTCGGCGCCCGGGTTCGGCACCTTGAACAGACGGTCGTAGAGACGCACTTCCGCTGGCAGGGAGTGAGTGGCGCTGACCCAGTGGATCACCCCTTTCACCTTGCGGCCATCGGCCGGATCCTTGCCCAGAGTCTCGGGGTCGTAGGAGCAGTAGATGCAGGTGACTTTGCCATCGGCATCTTTCTCGATGCGCTCGGCCTTGATCACATAGGCATTGCGCAGACGCACTTCCTTGCCCAGCACCAGACGCTTGAACTGCTTGTTCGCCTCTTCTTTGAAGTCCGCTTCGTCGATGAAGATTTCACGGGTAAAGTTCAGCTCGCGGGTCCCCATCTCGGCATTGCTCGGGTGGGCCGGGGCAGTCAGCACTTCGTCGGCAGCCAGATTCTCGATGACCACTTTCACCGGATGCAGCACGGCCATGGCGCGCGGCGCATTCTCGTTGAGGTCTTCACGGATGCAGGCTTCCAGCATGCTCATCTCGACGATGTTGTCCTGCTTGGTCACGCCGATGCGCTTGCAGAACTCGCGAATGGAGGCCGGAGTGTAACCACGGCGACGCAGACCGGAGACGGTCAGCATGCGCGGGTCATCCCAACCATCGACGTGCTTCTCGGTCACCAGCAGGTTCAGCTTGCGCTTGGACATGACGGTGTATTCGAGGTTCAGACGAGAGAACTCGTACTGACGCGGGTGGCAGTCGATGGTGATGTTGTCCAGCACCCAGTCGTACAGACGACGGTTGTCCTGGAACTCCAGGGTACAGATGGAGTGGGTGATCCCTTCCAGCGCGTCCGAGATGCAGTGGGTGAAGTCATACATCGGGTAGATGCACCACTTGTCACCGGTCTGGTGGTGGTGGGCAAACTTGATGCGGTAAATAACCGGATCACGCATCACCATGAAGGGAGATGCCATGTCGATCTTGGCGCGCAGGCAGGCGGTGCCTTCGGCGAACTCGCCGTTCTTCATCTTGGCAAACAGCGCCAGGTTCTCTTCCACGCTGCGATCGCGGAACGGGCTGTTCTTGCCAGCTTCAGTCAGGGTGCCACGGTACTCGCGCATCTGCTCGGGCGTCAGCTCGTCCACATAGGCCAGACCCTTTTCAATCAGCTCTATGGCGTAGCCGTGCAGCTTGTCGAAATAGTCGGAGGAGTAGCAAATCTCGCCGTTCCACTGGAAGCCGAGCCACTGTACGTCCTGCTTGATGGACTCTACGTACTCGATATCTTCCTTCACCGGGTTGGTGTCATCGAAACGCAGGTTGCACTGGCCCTGATAGTCGCGGGCGATGCCGAAGTTCAGGCAGATGGATTTGGCGTGGCCGATATGGAGATAACCGTTCGGCTCGGGCGGAAAACGGGTATGCACGCTGCTGTGCTTACCGCTGGCCAGATCTTCATCAATGATCTGACGAATAAAGTTAGTTGGGCTGTTCGCCTGACTCATGGCTCACCTCAAAAAAGCGTCACTGGCGGAAGTTGTGCCGGCTGGCACCCTCATCCCCCCGCCGTCAAGCCGGGTATGATCCCTTATTACGGGCGCTGTCTCAACCTGAATTTGGCACTTCCGGGCCATTTCCCGGCCATTGCTCCGCTAAAAACGGCGTGGCTTTGCACATTGCGCCCCAAATGCATAAAAAAGCCCCGCACTAGGCGGGGCCGAAAGTGATGAAAAACACAAAACAGACAATTACACACAACAAAGGCTCACACGCACAGTCAACCTTTCCCAAATCCGATGCGCCATCGCCCTTGGGAAAGGCGGGTCTTGCGACCCACCTCATGTTAACGGTTGACTGCTATCAGTTCAGTTCGGTGACACGGCTGGTGCGTTTGCCATCGAAGCTGGTGGTACGCAGGTAGACCTTGCCGTTCACGCTCGGCTTGGCCGCGGCGTCATAGGCACTCCAGTTGGTACCGTCCAGGCTGTACTGGATGGGCAGACCCGGCAGATCCACGTTCGCTTCCAGCACACCGTTCACTACCTTGGCACCCGGTACGGAGAGGCGGTATTCAACACCGGCCTGATCCAGCTTCGGCAGCACGCGCTGACCCAGTACGTTGGCAAACTGGTTCCACTCTTTGTTGAGGGTGGCCTTGTTGACGAACTTGGTCTCGCCGGAGAACTCGCGACCCTTCACATAGTTCAGCTCAAAGCCACCTTTGTGCCAGGCACGCTCGGCCACAGAGAAGATACGCGGGTAGACCATGTACTCGTACTGAGCATCGGTACGCACAGTTTCACTCCACTGCTGACCGGAGATCCCCTTGAACTTGACCGGATCCTGGTCACCCTTGGCCACGAAGGCATTGCCGTCGCGGTCAACCGAGGTCTCGGCGTTCTGCGGCAGGTTTTCCGGGGCGAAGGCGAACACCTTGCGGGTGTCGTTGAAACGGGTTGCCCAGTAGTAGCCACGCTCGGCCGGGTGTACTTCGTTCGGGAAGTCGAAGTAGAGGTAATCCGGGTTGGACAGCACCACTTGGTAACCCTTGTGGGCCCACTTCATCGCTTCGTTGAAGCCACCCCAGTAGAGGGTTTCCCAGAAGTTGACACGGGTGTTGTCGGTGGCGAAGTCCTTGGCACCGCTGGCGTACTTCAGACCATCTTCCCACGCCTGCAGGGTAGAGAAGCCGCGGTCTTTGACCATCTGGCCCACTTCCTTGGCGAAGTAAACCGGCAGCTCGCCCACTTCCTTGATCTTGCCTTCATCGATCATCTTCTGGCACATCGGGGACTTGCCAAACGGTTTGTCCTGCTTGCTGGAGTCGACGTTACCTTTCCAAGCGACCAGCTCTTCTTTCTTGGTGACGGCCGGATCCTGATAGCCACCGCCCTGCATGATGTTCTTCGCCTCATCACCACCGTAGTGCCATGCGGTCAGCGGCTGACCGGCGGCCTGGTGCATCTGGGCAACTTCATCCATTACCTTGGCCACGAAGGTGGCAGCACCCGGCTGGCAAGGGTTGATGAAGGACATCTTGTCGTAGAACTGGACGGAGGTGACGTTGGAGGTGTCAGCCGGATCAGTCAGACGGAACTGGTTGGCTTCCGCTTCTTTGCCTTCCGCCATCAGACGCTTGTAGCGCGCTTCCATGGAGACCACGGCAGCACGGGCGTGAGCCGGCATGTTGATCTCGGGGATCACGGTCACACCGCGTGCCTTGGCATAACGCACCAGATCCACGTAGTCAGACTTGCTGTAGAAACCGGAACCCTGGTTGTCGCTGGTCGGGCCGGAACCCAGTTGCGGCATCAGGCACTTGGTTTCGGACTCGTCGTGGCAACGCTGGCTACCGACCTGGGTCAGCTCCGGCAGACCCGGGATCTCCAGACGCCAGCCTTCATCGTTGGTCAGGCCAAGGTGCAGCACGTTGAGCTTCATGGCAGACATCTGGTCAACCAGCTTCTTCATGGTATCCAGACTGCGGAAGTGGCGGGCCACGTCGGTCTGCATGCCACGGTATTCAAAGCGCGGCGCATCCTCGACGGTCATCGGGCTCACCAGCTTGTCATCAACACCCAGCAGGGAGATCAGGGATTGTGCACCCCAGAATGCCCCATCGATGTCGCGACCCTGGATCACTGTGCCCTTCTGACCGATGGTCATGTCATAGCCTTCAGCCTGCTTGAGCTTGCTGCCGAGCTTGATGGTCACCGGGTAGCCGGTGTCGGAGAGGGTAACACCCAGCTTGGTCAGTTGAGCCTTCAGGGCCTCGGCGCGATCGCTCGGCAAGTCCAAGGCATTGAGTTTGATGGTGGAGAAGTCAACCTGCGGACCAGCTTTGACTACCTGCTTCATCGGGGTCGGCAGGATCTGGTTGTCAATCTTGCCAGCCGGCAGCAGGGTGCTGGTCTGGTTGGCCGCGAAACGGGTCTCGCTGTTCATCAGGATGTTCTTGTCATCCTTGGTACGCTTCCAGCCATCAGCCGGCATCGGCTTCTCGTAGGTGCTGGCATCATTGATGTTGCTCATGCTGGCCAGTACTTTCGGCTCGGCACCTTCGCTGGCGACATACCAGTTCGGCATGATGTCAGATTCGAACAGTACCCAGTATTCCACCACCAGCGGCACTTCGACCGTGGCATCCTTGGCAAAGCCCTGGAACTTCTCGGTTGGCGTCAAACGATAGAGATCGCCGGTCAGGTGAGTGATGGTGAACTGGTCGTTATCCACACGCTGGATACGACGGATGGAGGAGACGTAGATGCTCCAGTCTTTGGAGGTCACGTCCGCACCGGTATTGGTCAGGTGCAGCTTGGCAACGCCACAGCTCGCCCACTCGGAACCGAGTGCCTGGCAATCGAGGCCGGCACCGGCACCGTCGTTGGTGACCACTTCATACTTGACCACCAGGTTGTTGGCGAGGGAGTCGACCACTGCCTGCTTGGCGGCATCGGCTGCCTGGACCTGGCTGACAAAAACGGTAGACATGGCAATGGCTAACAGAGAATGTTTCAAGTTCATAACTGCTGCTCTCATTTGAAGTAAAGGTTGGATTTTCTTGGCTTTTTTATATGGGGCCCCTGAGCGGGGCCCTTAGTTATGTCAACAATGGACTTAGACTTGAGGTGAGCGAGTCGCTCGATTAACGCAGGGCTTTCATCTCACCGGCGATGATTTCGGCCAATGGGCCCAGAATCACCTGCAGGTTCTGCTCACCGAGTTTGACCACACCGGCCGCACCCAGGGCTTTCAGCTTGCGCTCATCGACGATGCTGCGGTCTTTCAGAGTCAGACGCAGACGGGTGATGCAGGCATCGATGGAGACCAGGTTCTCTTGACCACCCAACACTTCCAGGTATTGCTTGGCCAGCTCGGTACGGTTGGTAGATTGAGCGGCAGCCGGAGCACTCTCTTCGTCATCTTCACGACCCGGGGTTTTCAGGTTCAGCTTGGCAATCACTACGCGGAACACGGTGTAGTAGAGGCCGAAGAAGACCAGACCCTGAGGGATCAGCATGTACCAGTTGGTCGCCAGCGGGTTACGGCTGGAGAGCACCATATCCACCAGACCGGCACTGAAACCGAAACCGGCCATCCACTGCATGGAGGCAGCGATGAACACGGAGATACCAGTCAGTACGGCGTGGATGACATACAGTACCGGCGCCACGAACATGAAGGAGAACTCGAGCGGCTCGGTTACACCAGTGAAGAAGGAGGCAAAGGCAGCTGCGATCATGATGGAAGCAACTTTCTCTTTGTTCTCTTTCTTGGCGGAGTGGTAGATGGCCAGAGCGGCACCCGGCAGACCGAACATCATGATGGGGAAGAAGCCAGCCTGGTACATACCGACCACGCCTTTCACCTGATCCAGGCTCTTGCCAGCGGCCAGAGCGGCATCGATGGTAGCCTGACCACCCAGGAAGTTCGGGATGTCGTTGATACCGGCCACGTTGAACCAGAACACGGAGTTCAGGGCGTGGTGCAGACCGATCGGGATCAGCAGACGGTTGAAGAAGGCGTAGATACCGGCACCGGTAGAGCCCAGGCTCACGATGGACTCACCGAAGGAGACCAGACCACCGTAGATTGCCGGCCATACGGCCATCAGGATGAAGGATACGACGATCATCACCACGGAGGTTACGATCGGTACCAGACGACGACCGGAGAAGAAGGAGAGTGCCTTGTGCAGCTCAACGCTGCTGAAGCGGTTGTACAGCTCAGCGGCGATAACACCACACAGGATACCCACGAACTGGTTGCTGATCTTGGCAAACGCGGCAGGAACCTGCTCCACCGGGATGCTCTTGATCTGGGCCACAGCGCCCGGGCTCAGCAGGGTGGTAACGACCAGGAAGCCGACCAGACCTGCCAGAGCAGCAGAACCGTCTTTATCCTTGGACATACCGTAAGCGACACCGACGGCGAACAGTACGGACATGTTATCGATAATGGCTGCGCCCGCTTTAATCAGGAAGGCAGCCAGCGCACTGTCACCACCCCAACCATTCGGGTCAATCCAGTAGCCAACCCCCATCAGGATCGCGGCGGCAGGCAATACCGCTACCGGCACCATCAGGGCACGGCCGATCTTTTGCAAATAACCGAGAATGTTCACGGTTCCTCTCCTTAGTTAATGTTTTTCTAGAAATTAAGTGCTTATCACGTTTGACGCATAAGCCATCAAGGCTTGATTGGCAGTCTAGGGCTTTTATTTCGCTGCGCAAATTAATAAACCGATAATCGTGATCGTTATCACCCAAACAAGATAAAGGTGGTGGATAGATGTGGCTTAGTTCGCAATCTTTATTTACGCTATAAAACAACTTGAATCCGTCTTAGCCAATTGCCACCGCCAAACCGGTCGCAACCCGACACAGAGGTATCCCATATGCGCCTGATCCCGTTGAAATCTGCCAGCCAAGTAGGCCTGTGGTCTGCTCGTTACATCGTTGACCGCATCAACGCGTTCAAGCCGACCAGCGATCGCCCTTTCGTACTGGGCCTGCCCACCGGTGGCACCCCGCTCAACACCTACAAGCGCCTGATCGAGTTGCACAAAGCCGGTGAAGTGAGCTTCCAGAATGTGGTCACCTTCAACATGGACGAGTACGTCGGCCTGCCGGAAGATCACCCGGAGAGCTACCACAGCTTCATGCACAACAACTTCTTCAGCCACATCGACATTCGTCCCGAGAACATCAACATCCTCAACGGCAATGCCGAGGATCTGGTGGCCGAGTGCAAGCGCTACGAAGACAAAATCAAGTCCTACGGCAAGATCCACCTGTTCATGGGGGGCGTGGGTAACGACGGCCACATCGCATTCAACGAGCCGGCCTCTTCCCTCTCCTCCCGCACCCGGGTCAAGACCCTGACCGAAGACACCCGTATCGCCAACTCCCGCTTCTTCGGTGGCGACATGGAGCAGGTGCCCAAACTGGCCCTGACCGTGGGTGTCGGCACCCTGATGGATGCGGAAGAGATCATGATCCTGGTCACCGGTCACGGCAAGGCACTGGCCCTGCAGGCCGCCGTGGAAGGCAGCGTCAACCACATGTGGACCATCTCCACCCTGCAACTGCATCCGAAGGGAATGATGGTGTGCGACGAGCCCTCCACCATGGAGCTCAAGGTCAAGACCGTTCGTTACTTCCAGCAGCTGGAAGCCGCCAACATCGGCCGTCTGTAAGGAGTCGTCATGTACGCATTGACCAACTGCACCCTCTACACCGGCAGCTGCGTGCTGACCGGCTACGGGGTGCTTATCGAGGGCGACAAGATTGTCGCCATCTCTCACCTGGCCGAGCTGCCTGCAGGCATCGAGCAGATTGACCTCAAAGGCGCCAACCTGACCGCCGGTTTTATCGACGTGCAGCTCAACGGCTGTGGCGGGGTGATGTTCAACACCGACATCACGGTCGAGACCCTGGCAACCATGCAGGCGGCCAACCTCAAATCCGGTACCACCAGCTTCCTGCCGACCCTGATCACCAGTCCGGATGCGGATATGAAGCAGGCCGTTGCGGTGACCCGTAACTACATGGCTGCACACCCCAACGAGGTGCTGGGCGTCCATCTGGAAGGGCCTTACACCAACCTCAAGCGCAAGGGGATCCACCCTGCCGCGCAAATTCGCCAGCCAGCGGACGAGATGATCGACTTCTTCTGCGCCAACGCGGATGCCATCACCAAAATCACCCTGGCACCGGAGCGCAACGAGCCGGCCCATATCCGCCGTCTGGTGGAAGCGGGCATTCTGGTCTCGGCCGGTCACACTGCCGCCAGTTACGATCAGGCGATGGCCGGGTTCGATAACGGTATTCGCTTTGCGACCCACCTCTACAACGCCATGACCCCGACCCTCAACGGTCGCGAGCCGGGCGTCGTGGGTGCCATTTACGATCGCAAGGATGTCTATGCGGGCATCATCGTCGATGGCCACCATGTGCACTGGGCCAACGTGCGTCTGGCTCACAAGGCGCTGGGGGAGCGACTGGTGCTGGTCACCGATGCCACCGCGGCAGCCGGAGCGCCGGAAGGCTTTGAGAAATTTGATTTTTGTGGCACCACCGTCTTTTTACGCGATGGTCAGTGTGTCGATGAGAATGGTACACTCGGCGGTTCCTCCCTCACCATGATTGAGGGGGTGGAAAATCTGGTCAAGCAGGTCGGATTACCGCTCGATGAAGCACTGAGAATGGCCAGCCTCTACCCCGCTCGCGCCATTGGATGGGACTCACGTCTCGGTAGTATCCAGGTCGGTAAAGTAGCCAACCTCACTGTCTTCGATCAGGACTTCACGGTCCGTGGGACCGTGGTTAACGGACACTACACACAACAGTGACATCATGACTGGCGGACAAATAGCAAACGTAGATCTTATCAAGCAGGTCAACAGTGCAGCCGTGTATCGGCTCATCGACTTGCAAGGCCCCATCTCCCGGGTCAAGATTGCCGAGTTGAGTCAGCTGGCCCCGGCCAGCGTGACCAAAATAACCCGGCAACTGATCGAGCATGGCCTGATTAAGGAGACCTCTCCGCAAGCCTCAACCGGCGGGCGGCGTGCCATCTCCCTGACCACCATCAAACATCGCTTTCAGTTTGTCTCTGCCAAGCTGGGCCGCGGCTACCTGCAACTGAGTCTCTATGACCTCGATGGCAAGGAGCTCGACCAGCACGTCATTCAGGTGACCGAGATCGATCAGCAACCCGTGGTCGACATGCTACTGCGGGAGATTGGCGCCTTCATCGATGCCAACAGCGAACGCTGTCGCAACCTCATCAGCATCGCGCTGACCATGCCGGGTCTGGTCAACCCGGAATCCGGTATGGTCATCTACACCCCCAAGTACCAGATCCGCAATCTGGGGCTGGCGAAGCTGCTTGAGAACCACTTCAACCTTCCCTGCTACGTGGGTAACGACACCCGTTCCCTCGCGCTGGCCGAACACTTCTTCGGTGAGTCCCGCGACTGCATGGACTCCATTCTGGTGAGTGTTCACCAGGGGACGGGCTCGGGGATCATCACCAAGGGTCAGGTGTTCCTCGGTCAGAACCGCAACGTCGGCGAGATCGGCCATATCCAGGTCGAACCGCTCGGCAAGCGCTGCCACTGCGGCAACTTCGGCTGCCTCGAGACCATCGCCTCCAACGAGGCCATTGTCGACAAGGTGAAAGAGCTCATCAGCCGCGGTCACCAGAGCGTGCTGCAAGAGAAGCACATCACCATTCAGGAGGTGTGCAAGGCGGCGCTGGCGGGCGATGAACTGGCCCGCAGCGTCATCGAGAACGTGGGTGAGCATCTGGGACGGGCGGTGGCGATTACGGTCAACCTGTTCAACCCGCAGAAGGTGCTGATCGCCGGAGAAATCACCGCCGCCGAAGAGCTCCTCTTCCCGGCCATTCGTCGCTGTGTCGAGCATCAATCCCTGCCGAGCTTCCACCGTGGCCTGCCCATCGTGAAGGCCCGCTTCCAGAACCAGCCGACCTATGGCGGCTTTGCGCTGGTCAAGCGCGCCCTGCTGGAGGGAGATCTGCTGCAGATCATCATGGAGCAGAAGTAAGACACTGATCTTGCGAGATAACAAAACGGCAGCCAGTGGCTGCCGTTTTCTATTGTGTGCTTGCTAGCGGTTTAGCCCGCCCGACATGGCTTGAACAGATCCAGCTTGTTGTCGTAAACACTCGTCTGCACATCCATGATCCCCAGCATGGAGTGAAAGAGGTTGTCATGGGAGAAGCGCTGACTGCTCGCCTCCGCCGCCAGGCAACCCATATCAAGCTGGCGATCGGCCTGTAACTGGGGCGAGAACCAGGTCAGCAGCGGCACCCGGGTCTGATCATCCGGCGCAAACTTGTAGGGCGTGCCGTGCAGATAGAGCCCCATAGCCCCAAGGGATTCGCCGTGATCGGAGAGATAGACCAGTCCCACATCGTACTGGCTCTCCAGCAACTTGAGCTTGTCTATCAGCAGCCCCACCACCTTGTCGGTGTAGCGGATGGTGTTGTCATAGGTGTTGACCAGCTCTTCGTTGCTGCAGTTTTCGATGTCGCTGCGCGGGCAGTCGGGCACGAATACCCGATCAGTGGCAGGATAGCGGCGATAGTAGGTCGGGCCATGGCTACCCATCAGGTGAAAAGCCACCAGCTTGTTGCCCTTCATGCCGGCAATCTGCTGATCCAGCCCCTCAAGCAGCACCTCGTCATAGCAGGACTCCCCCTGACAGAGCGCAGGATAGGATTTGGGGAGGATCTCGATGGTCGGTACATTGCGGCACACCCCTTTGCAGCCGCCATCGTTCTCTTTCCACAGCACAGATACACCGGCATGTTGCAGCACATCGAGCAGGCCGTCACGGGAGCTGGCAAGCTGTTCATCGTAACCGCGGCGAGTGAGGTTGGAGAACATGCAGGGCACCGAGACCGCAGTGGCCGTACCGCAGGAACGCACATCTCTGAACGACACCACCCCCTGCTCTTTTGCCGTAAAGCTGTTGGTCGCCTTGCCATACCCGTTAAGGGAGTAGTTCTGGCTGCGCGCCGTCTCACCCACCACCAGGAACATCAAAGTCGGCTTGCTTCCCCGTGCCACCACCCTGGCATCTGTCCCCAAATACTGGTAAGGGATCGGCGTGGCAAACAGCACATCCCGCCCATACTTGTAGAGGCCGTGCACATAGTTGGCTGGCACAATCTCTTTGGCCAGCGACTTGTTGTTGCGCCCGACCGAGGCGTAATCCTGATAGTAAAGTGACGCGACGCCCCCGATAAACAGCAGAGAGATAGCCAGTGCACCCGTCCGCAACGCCAACCCCTGATACCAGCGAGCCGGATAGCGGATCCGCAGTGACCAGAGCACCATAACAGGCAGCAGCCCGGTCAGCAGAAACCAGAGCGCAACCGAACCATTCAAATAGGCCCCCGCCTCACCGCTGTTAGTCTCTACTATGTTCTGGATCATGCCGGCATCAAAGATGACGCCGTATTTGAGCATGGCGTAACTGACGATGGAGCCACTCAGGATCAGCACGGTAAAAAACGGCTTGAGCACAAACCGGAACGTGAAGGGAATAAACACTGTATTTAGCGCCGCAATCAGCACCAGCGGGATCGAAATGACAAATCCGGCTTTGACGTGACTCAGCTCACTGAGCGCCGTGTAAAAGTGCAACAGGATTGGCCAGTTGAGAACCAGCGCGAAAAAGAGAACAAGCAGCAGATTGGTCTGCAGTACACCGAGGGTTACACGCATAAACAACTCCTACATACCGGCCTGCAGTACAGGGGGCCGGTCAAGCCAACAAAAACTACGGGGCCAGCGTAGGAAGTAAAACTTAAGAGCAAATTAAGAGCCCTCTGATGCTAGTGCGCTTTATCACAGCGCGGGGGATCCCACTCCCCTTAATGGATTTTTAGTTGTCTATCCATCGGATTTTGCTAGCTTGTTGAGTAGGCATTCCAGAAATGCAGGTTAACCGATGGCACTGATCCAAGCCTCCATAGAACAGTTGCGGGTAGGCCACTATATCCATCTCCCCACCGGATGGACCAACCACCCGTTTATGTTCAATGCCTTCAAAATCAAAGATCAGCAGCAGCTGGATATCATCCGCCACCTTGATCTGAGCCTGATGATGGTGGATCCGGACAAGAGCGATCTGCCTATCGAGCCACTGTTGCGTGGCGATATCCCCGATGCCGGGCCTGATCTTGATGAACTGGAAGAGCTGATTGCCTCGGGCCCGCCCCCCTTTGACGAGAAAGCCTTTCGCCGCTCCATGCGCGCCGCCGACAAGGCCTTTGGCCAGTCCATGAGTGAGCTGCGCGATGCACTCGGGGCGCTCAACCTCAAACCGGATGAGGGGCTGGCCAATACCGCCCAGATCGTCCGCAATGCCGCCTTCACCCTCAGTCAGCATGAAGGGCCTCTCGGGCTCCACCTTATTCGCAGCCCCCACACCGATATCCTGCTGCAACACAGCCTCAATGTGGCTTTCATTGCCATGCTGATGGCACGCGAATTGGGGATGAATCCTATAGAACTGGAAGAGACGGGACTTGCGGGACTTATCCACGATATCGGTGAACTGAAGATCCCGAGCCAGATCACCCAAAAACGCGGGGATCTCAACAAGGCCGAGCAGAACTTCCTCAATATGC
This sequence comes from Aeromonas sp. 600948, assembly GCF_049174875.1. NCBI lineage: Bacteria > Pseudomonadati > Pseudomonadota > Gammaproteobacteria > Aeromonadales > Aeromonadaceae > Aeromonas > Aeromonas sp. 600948. The sequence goes on along the minus strand of NZ_JAAKTY010000003.1, from coordinate 249,797 downwards.
ATCCCCAGTACGGATTTGACATGCTGACCCAGCTCAACGCCTTTGAACCGAAAATCCGTCAGGTCGCCCATCTGCACCACGAGCGGCTCGATGGCAGCGGGTATCCGCTCGGGATCAAGGGCGGGGAGATCCCGCCGCTGGCGCGGTTGATCGGGCTGGTCGACTTCTACGATGAGCTGCTCCATCCCCGCAACAGCGGCAACCCGGCCGCGCCGAGTCAGGCCATCAGCCAGCTCTACAAGTTATCCCAGAAGAAGTTCGACCAGAATCTGGTCAAGTTGCTGGTCAAAGTACTGGGGGTCTATCCGCCGGGATCACTGGTGAAACTCTCGGACGAGAGCATCGCGCTGGTGCTCTCTACCGAACCCACCATGCCCCTCAAGCCGAAGATCCTGCCCTATATCAAGGCCCAGCGGCCAGAAGCCGTCGCCATGATCGATCTGCGGGAAGATGAACGCACCATCACTGCTTTTATCAAACAGGAAGAGCTGGATGAGGGACAACGGCAGTTCTTCAACCTGACCCGCCGCTTCTGCTACTACTTTGCATTCTGAGTTATCCCCAGAAGCTGGGGATAACTCATTGGACAAACCGGAATAATTGCTCAAACCCCCATCAGAAGGTTGCCAACTGACCATGTATAAAAAACGCCCAGCCAAGGGGCCGGGCGGAGCATGCCACCTCCGTGTGGCGTATCCAGCGGATACATTCATGCTCCATCCATCAATATCAACCCGCTGCCGCTTACACAAATATCAATTTAACATGCTGATTTAATATGGTTTTATCCACTTGTTCTGGCAAACTGACGGCCCGTTGCGCCCAGTTGGGCCAACAGAACAAGATCCTGATCACACTTATTCACGGGCTGGCTATTTTTTCAGCTGGCGTATGAGGAGCGTTTTTTATGCAGTTGGTCCTCTCCTTGCTGCAACAGATGAGCGTCAGCCTGGTGATCGCCTATCTCTTCTCGAAAAGCCCGCTGCTTCGCCCGCTTGCCAACTATTCAGTGAGGCTTCCTCACAAGATACTGATATACATAATATTTTCATGTTTTTGCATCCTCGGAACCTATGTAGGCCTCGATATCGACGATGCCATCGCCAACACCCGGGCGGTCGGCGCCGTCTTGGGGGGATTATTGGGGGGACCGCTGGTGGGCTTTCTGGTGGGGCTGACCGGCGGTCTGCACCGCTATACGCTGGGGGGATTTACCGATCTCGCCTGCGCCATCTCCACCACCTGCGAGGGGTTGCTCGGGGGCATGGTGCACTGGCGCCTGATGCGCTCGGGACGAACGGATGCCCTGTTTGAACCGCGCATCGCCTTTTTTACCACCCTCTACGCCGAGATCATGCAGATGGTCATCATCCTGCTGGTGGCGACCCCGTTCGACAAATCCCTGCTGTTGGTGCGCACCATCGCCACCCCGATGATTCTGGCCAACTCCTGCGGCGCGGCGCTCTTTATCAGCATGATCCGCGACCAGCAGCGGATGTATGAGAAGTTCTCCCGGGTCTTCTCCGCCAAGGCGCTCAATATCGCCAACCGTACAGTGGGGATCATGAGTCAGGGCTTTACCCCACAGGCAAGCAACAAGATTGCCCGCATCATTCAGGAGGAGACCGGCGTTGGGGCGGTCGCCATCACGGACACCGAGCAGATCCTCGCCTTTATCGGCACCGGCGAAGATCACCATCTGCCGGGCACCCCCATCGCGTCAGCCATCACCATGCAGGCCATCGCCCAGAACAAGGTGCTGTTTGCCGATGGCAACAGCCAGCCCTATCGCTGCAGCCTCTCCTCCGCCTGCCAGCTGGGCTCGGTGCTGGTGATCCCGCTGCAGGGGGACAAGGGGGTGATCGGCACCATCAAGCTCTACGAGCCGAAGAAGCGGCTGTTTCTCAAGATCAACCACACCCTGGGGGAAGGGATTGCCAACCTGCTGTCACAGCAGTTGCTGGCCGGTCGGCTGGAGCAGCATCAGCGGCTGCTGGTGCAGTCCGAACTCAAGCTGATCCAAGCCCAGATCAACCCCCACTTTCTGTTCAACACCCTCAACACCATCAGTGCCATCACCCGGCGCGATCCGGACAAGGCGCGGGATCTGCTGCTGCATCTGTCGCTGTTCTTTCGCAAGAACCTCAAACGCCAAAGCGGCCTTGCGACTCTGCAGGAGGAGCAGGAGCACTGCCAATCCTATCTGGAGATCGAGCTGGCCCGCTTTGGCGATCGGCTGACGGTGATAAACGAGATCCCGCCCCATCTGGCCACACTGCGACTGCCCAGCTTCACCCTGCAACCGTTGATCGAGAATGCCATCAAGCACGGCATCTCGACTCTGCTGGAGCAGGGGCGTATTCGCCTCTATACCGATGAGCATCCCACCAGCGTCACCATCCACGTGGAAGATAATGCAGGCACCTGGCAAGCGCATCCCGCTGGCGACGGTCTGGGCATGACCATTGTCGATCGGCGACTGAAAAGCGCCTTTGGCGAGCGCTATGGCGTGACTATTGCGTGCGAGCCGGAACAGTGGACCCGGGTCTCGTTCACCATCCCCAAGGAGCAATCATGATCCGCACCCTGATTGTCGATGACGAACACTATGCCCGCGAAGAGCTGAGGCAACATCTGACCTGCGATCCTGCCATCGAGATCGTGGGGGAAGCGGCCAACGCCATCGAGGCGCTGCCGCTTATTCAGCGCCTCAAGCCTGATGTGGTGTTCCTCGATATCCAGATGCCCAAGCTGAGCGGCATGGAGCTGGTCGCCATGCTCGACCCCCTGCCCCGCATCGTCTTTGTCACCGCCTTTGACGAATATGCCATTCAGGCCTTTGAAGAGAACGCCTTCGACTACCTGCTCAAGCCGGTGGAGCCCGCCCGGCTCGCCAAGACCCTCGCTCGCCTCAAGCAGGATATCTCCCCGCAGCCCATCGAGCGGCTGGCCCCGACTATCGAACATATTCCGGGCTATCTGCACAATCGGGTCAGGCTGCTGCCCATCGCGCAGGTGGAGTATGCCTTCTCCGATCTGGGCGGGGTCCATGTGGCCTGTCAGGGCGAGCTGTTCCACACCCAGCTCACCCTCAAATCGCTGGAAGAAAAGAGCCCGCTGCTGCGCTGCCACCGCCAGTATCTGGTCTCCCCCAACGCCATCTTCGAGATCCAGCTGCTGGATAACCAGCTGGCAGAGATTGTCACCCCGAGCGGCGCCCGGGTGCCGGTCAGTCGTCGCTATCTCAAGGAGCTCAAAGATCAGCTGGGGCTGGACTGAGCCGCGGAGTGTGCGCCTGATCACAGCCGCCGACCGCTCGGCGCGCCAAAGCGCCGCTCGGGGAGTTTCACCTGCCAGTCAGGCGCAACCGTTTTAGACTCGCGCTGCACACTAAAAAATAACAATGCAGGAGCGTAGCAATGATCTGGTTCTTCCTCTGTGTCGGCTTACTTGTGGCCGGCTACTTCATATACGGCAAATTCATCGAACGGATATTCAGCCCGAAACCCGAGCTGAAAACCCCCGCCATCACCATGGCTGACGGGGTGGACTATGTCCCGATGTCGGACAAGAAAGTCTATCTGGTTCAACTGCTCAACATCGCAGGCGTCGGCCCCATCTTCGGCCCCATCCTGGGTGCCCTCTACGGCCCGGTCGCCATGCTGTGGATCGTCTTTGGCTGCATCTTCGCCGGTGCGGTACATGACTACTTCTCCGGCATGCTGTCGGTACGCGCCAAGGGGGCCTCGGTGCCAACCGTGGTCGGTGAGCATCTGGGCACCGCCGCCAAGCACTTCATGAACCTGTTTGCCGTGGTGCTGCTGATGCTGGTGGGCGTGGTATTCGTGCTGAGCCCGGCGGGCCTCTTGGCCAACCTCACCTCCACCGATCTGGTCTACTGGATTGTGGCAATCTTTGCCTACTACATCCTCGCGACCATTGTCCCCATCGACAAGATCATCGGTCGCTTCTATCCCATCTTCGGCGCCCTGCTGGTCTTCATGTCGGTCGGCCTCATCGTTGGCCTGATCGCCTCCGGCAAAGGCTTCTACAACACCGGGATGGACTTCTCCAACCTGCACCCGACCGAACTGCCGCTCTGGCCGCTGCTCTTCATCACCATCGCCTGTGGCGCGGTATCCGGCTTCCACGCCACCCAGTCACCACTGATGGCGCGCTGCATGCAGAACGAAAAATCCGGCCGCTTCATTTTCTACGGTGCAATGATCGGTGAAGGGATCATCGCCCTTATCTGGTGCACCCTGGGTCTCTCCTTCTACGACAGCACCGAAGCGCTCAACGCTACCATGGCCAACGGCGGCCCGGCAGCCGTGGTACACGAAGTCTCCACCAGCCTGCTCGGCACCGTGGGCGGCATTCTGGCCATTCTCGGTGTGGTGATCCTGCCTATCACCTCGGGCGACACCGCGTTTCGCAGTGCTCGCCTGATCGTGGCGGACTTCCTGAAGATGACCCAGAAACCGCTGGCCAAGCGTCTGCTGATTGCCATCCCCATGTTTATCCTTGGTTTTATCATCTCCAAGGCTGAATTCGGGGTGATCTGGCGCTACTTCGGCTGGGCCAACCAGACCACCGCCGTCATCATGCTGTGGGCTGCGGCTGCCTACCTCATCAAAGAGGGCAAGCTGCACTGGATCTGCACCATTCCCGCCATGTTCATGACTGCTGTGGTGATCACCTATCTGGCCAACGCCCCCATCGGATTCGGGCTGGAGATGGGGACCTCCACCATCATCGGCCTGACTGCAACAGCGGCCATTACCGTGGTCTTCCTGATGAAATTCCGCCAGCCGCTGGTCAGCAGTACCAGCGAAGGGTAAAGCAGCAAAAAATTGCTGCGAAAGCAGCACAAAAAAGGCGCCTGATGGCGCCTTTTTTAATGACAAAAAGACTAATAAGACAACTGTCGAACGGCTTCAGCTTCAATACAGCGAATAGCTTTAAGATTCCGGGCAAACTGACGATAAATGTGTGATTCTTAATTGCTTTAGTGCTTGTTGGAACCCATGATTAAGCTGTGCGTCATGCCAGTGGAGGTTATAAATGGCCCTTGATTATTTTGCCCTTGGTCTGCTCGTCTTTGTCGGGCTAGTCATTTTTTATGGCGTCATCGTTATCCACGATATTCCTTACGAGATTGCCAAACATCGGAATCACCCTCATCAGGATGCCATTCACGTGGCAGGTTGGGTCAGCCTGTTTACCCTGCACGTGCTGTGGCCCTTCCTCTGGATCTGGGCAACCCTCTATCGCCCCGATCGCGGCTGGGGCTTTAGCCAGCGGCTGCAAGAAGATGAAGAGGAGCTGGCGGCCCTCAAGCAGGAGTTGGCGGATCTGAAGAGCCGTATCAACACTATCGAACAGAGTGAGCAACAGGGATAAACCATGGACCTGCTACTGATCCTGACCTACACGGCGCTGTGTGTCGCCATATTCAAAATCTTCCGCATCCCGCTCAACAAGTGGACCGTCCCCACCGCAGCATTGGGTGGCGTGCTGCTCATCGGCACCCTGATCATGCTGATGAACTACAACCACCCCTACTCCGAGATGGCGCGCAACTACTACGTCTCCACCCCCATAGTGCCGCTGGTCAAGGGCCGGGTGGTTGAGGTGCCGGTACAGGCCAACCAGCCGGTGAAAAAAGGGGATGTGCTGTTTCGCATCGATGACGAGCCGTTCCGCCTGAAAGTGGAGAGCCTCACCGCACGGGTCGAATCCAACCGCGAACACCTCAAGTCCATCGAGGCGAGACTGCGCTCCGCCAGGCTGGATCGGGATCGCGCCAGCGACCTGATGCGCCGTGGCGTGGGCAAGCAGCGCGACCTCGACGTCACCCAGGCCAACGTGGACGACATCGTGGCCCAGATTGACCAGCAGAAAGCCACCCTGAACGATCTGCAGGCCCAGCTGATGGAAGCCAAGTACCAGCAGTCACAAACCGTGGTCTATGCCCCGAGCGATGGTCATGTGGTGCAATTGGCCCTACGCCCCGGCATGATCGCCACCCCCTTCATGTATCGTCCGGTGATGACCTTCATCCACAAGGATGACACCGCCTACGTCGGCTGGTTCTGGCAGAACAGCATGCAGAGACTGGCGGTGGGCGATGAGGCCGAAGTGGTGATCGATGGCGTACCCGGCAAGATCTTCAAAGGCAAGGTGACAGCCGTGGTTCCGGCCATTGCCGCCGGTAACGTGCAGGCCAACGCCGGTCTGCTGGATCAGACCACGGCGGTGCGTCCGGGTCGCCTGCCGGTGGTTATCTCCATCACCGACCCCGAATGGGCCAAGTATCAGATGATTGCCGGTGCCAGCGGGCAGGCTGCCATCTATACCCACTACTTCCACCATGTATCTGTGATGCGCAAAGTGCTGCTGCGCATGGCAAGCTGGATGAACTACATCTTCCCGTTCCATTGATCAGCACCCAAGCACCCTGCGGGCCGGCATCATGCCGGCCCGCTGTTTTTGTGACGGCAAGCACCCTATAATGGCGCCATCTTGCACCACCCCACATCGACATACCCAAGCCTGCATGTTCGTTCTCAGACCCTATCAGACCGACGCCGTCAACGCCGTGATCAGCCACTTTCGCAAACACCCGGATCCCGCCGTAGTGGTGCTGCCCACCGGGGCCGGCAAGAGTCTGGTGATCGCCGAGCTGGCCCGCAAAGCGCGCGGTCGGGTGCTGGTGCTGGCCCACGTCAAGGAGCTGGTGGAGCAGAACCACGCTAAATACGAGGCGTGGGGGCTCAAGGCCGATATTTTCGCTGCCGGCCTGGATCGCAAGGAGGCGAGCGCCCAGGTGGTGTTCGGCTCGGTGCAGTCGGTCGCCCGCAATCTGGCGGCCTTCGACGGGGCGTTTTCGCTGCTGATCATCGATGAGTGCCATCGGGTCTCGCTCGATGACGACAGCCAGTACCATCAGGTGTTAGGCCACCTCAAGGCCGCCAATCCCGCCCTCAAGATCCTCGGCCTCACCGCCACCCCCTATCGGCTCGGGCTGGGCTGGATCTACCGGCGCCACTACCACGGCATGGTCAAGAGCCACGGCGAGCGGCTGTTTGGCGACTGCGTGTTCGAGCTGCCCTTGCGTTTTATGGTGAAAAACGGCTACCTCACTCCGCCGCGCATGGTGGATGCCCCCATCGTCCACTACGACTTCAGCAAGCTGGTGGCACGGGAGAACGGCCTCTTTAGCGAGGCAGATCTCAACGGAGAGCTCAAGCGCCAGCAGCGGGTCACCCCCCATATCCTGAGTCAGGTGCTGGAGTATGCCGCCGACCGGCAGGGGGTGATGATCTTCGCCGCCACCGTCGCGCATGCCCGCGAAATTCACGGTCTGCTGGGCGCCCGAGGCCAGCAGGCAGCCCTTATCACCGGCGAGACGCCGGGGCCGGAGCGCGATGCCCTTATCAGCGCCTTCAAGGCGCGGGAGCTCAAGTTTCTGGTCAACGTGGCGGTACTCACCACCGGCTTCGACGCCCCCCATGTCGATCTTATCGTGATGCTCAGGCCCACTGAGTCGGTCTCCCTCTACCAGCAGATCGTGGGGCGGGGCCTGCGCCTCTCGCCGGGCAAGAGCGATTGTCTGGTGCTCGACTATGCGGGCAACAACTTCAACCTGTTCGCCCCCGAAGTGGGGGAGCCTCGCCCCCACGCCGGTACCGAGCCGGTACAAGTACCCTGCCCCGCCTGCGGTTTTGCCAACACCTTCTGGGGCAAGACCGACGAGGATGGCAAGGTGATCGAGCACTACGGACGCCGCTGTCAGGGGCTGTTTGAAGATGACGAGGGCAACCGTGAAGAGTGCGACTACCGCTTTCGCGCCAAGATCTGCCCCGGCTGTGGCGCGGAGAACGACATCGCCGCCCGCCGCTGCCAGAGCTGCGATCAGCTGCTGGTGGACCCTGACGACAAGCTCAAAGAGGCGCTCAATCTCAAGGATTGTATGGTGATCCGCTGTGCGGGGCTAACCCTCACAGCAGGGCGCGGCAAACAGGGGGAGCGGCTGGAGGTGACCTACCACGATGAGGATGGATTGACCCTCAGTGAATACTTCGGATTTCACTCCCCGGGCGCACGGCGCTTGTTTCAACAGCACTTTGTGCGTCATCATTGGCCCGCCCCGGGGCTGGAGCCCGAATTTGCCACCCTGGCGAGCGTGCTGGCCGCGCAAAGCCAGTTCCGTCATCCGGATTTTGTCATCGCCCGCAAATCGGGTCGCTTCTGGCAGATAAAAGAGAAAATTTTTGATTATGAGGGTCGCTATCGTACCGCCAACTCGATGACATGATGGCGACCGGCATACATGGCATGAATTGCGTTATCCCGTCGATCCCGCATCGGCGGGTTGAATTATCAGGGTCGGCACCACTGCCGGGCCCTTCGTCACGTTAGAGGATGTTATGCAGCGGCTGTTGATTGGTTTTTGTGCTCTCTTTTCTTCTCTGGCGGCTCATGCCGCCCCGCTGACGCCCCCTCAGGGTGGCCAGTACGCCATCATGGTGCAGGGCAATAACGGCGTCGAGTTCGCCCGCCATGCGGATCAGATGATCGCCCCCGCCTCCACCATGAAGGTGCTCACCGCGCTGGCGGCCCGCCTCGAGCTGGGTGCCGATTTCCGCTTCGCCACCGACATTCAGGCCCAGCCGGGCGCCAAACAGGGTGACACCATCAACGGCGATATCTGGATCAACTTCGTCGGCGACCCCACCCTCTCCCGCATGGATCTGCTGGCCCTGTTCAAACAGCTCGGCGTCACCAGCATCAAGGGCAATGTCTACGTCAACACCGGCGCCTACAACGGCTATGAGCGCGGCAACGGCTGGTCGTGGGGAGATCAGACCCTCTGCTTCGCAGCGCCCGTCTCCTCGGTCATCATCGACAAGAACTGCGCCTACGGCACCATCACTGCCACCCAGATTGGCAAACCGGCGGTGGGCAATGTAGCTACCGGCGTGCCCATCGGCATCGGTGCCGACAACGTGGAGGTGATGAGCTATGGCGACATGGCGCGCCAGTTCTGCGCACTGGAAGTGGACATGGCTAAGGGCAACTTCTACGAGCTCAAGGGCTGCATCACCCCGAACAAGGAGCCGCAGGGACTGCGTTTCGCCATTCACGACGTGGAAGCCTGGGGCTGGGACAACATCCGCTGGGCGATGAACCGTGCCGGTATCAAGCATGATGGCCTGCTGCGGGTCACCCACAAGGCCCCTGAAGGGGCAGAGACGCTGGGCACCCACTACTCGGTCTCCCTGCCGGTGATGCTCGCCAAGATGCTGAAGAAATCGGACAACCTCTACGCCGATACCTTCCTCAAAACCGTGGGTCGTCACTACTACAACAAGCCGGGCAGCTATCGCAGCGGCACCATGGCAGTGCGCGCCATCCTGACCAAGAACGGCATCGATCTGGGCAATGCCACCCTGGCTGACGGCTCCGGTCTCTCCGCTCACAATCTCATCAGCGCCCGTCAGATGATGTCGGTGCTGAACTTCATCCAGAAAAATGATGCCGAGCTTGGTCTGATCAAGCTGCTGCCAAGCTCCCAGGTGGATGGCACCCTGGCGTGGCGGCGCAGCGTCACCGCCCCCATGATGAAGAACAAGGTCCACGCCAAGACCGGCACCATCACCGGCACCTCCAATCTGGTGGGCTTTATCGATACGGCAGGCGGCCAGCGCAAGGCGTTCGTGATGTTCCAGCGCGGCCTGTCCCAAGATCCGGCCACCCATGAGCGCTACCGTGCCAGCAAGGCGCCGTGGCCCTGGACTGTGTTCGAGAAGGGGGTGCTGGAGAGCATCTATCAGCAGCAGCCGATCCAGATCGCCGATGAGAGCTGAGCCAATAGGCCCACTCGAATCAGGGTATCGATAATTTCAGCTTCAAGTCGCTACGAGGCAGGGCTATGCTGTTGCCTGCCTCATATCAACGGCCATACATAAACGGCTTAAGAAACGGAGAGAAAATATGTTTGCAGTGATTTTTGGTCGCCCGGGTTGCCCCTACTGTGTCCGTGCCGTACAGATCGCCGAGCAGCTGACCGAACAGCGCGATGACTTCAAATTCCGCTACGTGGATATCCACGCAGAAGGGATCACCAAAGAAGATCTGGCCAAGAGCGCCGGCAAGCCGGTCAATACCGTGCCGCAGATCTTCCTGGACGAGCAGCACATCGGTGGCTGCACCGATTTCGAAGCCTACGCCAAAGCGAATCTGGGTCTCTACCAGTAATGCCTGCGGGTCATCCCGAGCGGGTTGACCGCCAGAGCGTATAAAAAAATCCGGCGCCATCAGGCGCCGGTTTTTTTTATGAGCGGAACTCGCACCATCCCTTGTCAGGATGTCACAGACTGGGGTCAGGGAGTCACAGACTGGGCAGCAAAGCGCGCAATGATGGGGTTGTGATCCGAGCTGTCGGTGGCCGGTGAGCTCACCTCAACCAGGTCCAGATTGCGGTAATAGAGGTGATCCAGCGGGCGGCCAAAGGCGGTACGGCGCAAGTCAGGCACCGGCACGGCCTCTTGCAGACCCAGCTCGTCCACCAGCTTGTTTAGCCAGAACTGGCGCTTGTCGCTCCAGGTGTTGAAATCACCGGCCAGGATCACCGGCCCCTGATGGCGGCGCACCAGCGCAGTCAAGTCGTTAAGCTGCTCGCGGAAGGTAGCCATCCCCAGTTCGAAGTTGACCGCATGGATATTGATGACCATCACGCCATCAGGATCGCCCTGCAGCGGATAGAGGCTCACCAGCCCGGATTTGGGGATGCGCAGCAAAGGCTCGGGGGAGCGCACACCACAGACGAACGCCTGCGGGGTCTTGGCCACCGTCATTACCCCGAACGACACGCCGCCCTGGGTGAAGGCTTGCAGCTGTTGCCACTGGAAATCACCGGCGCGCAGCCAGTCGAGCATATCGGGACGGGTGGCCGACTCTTGCAGCAGCACCAGATCCTGCCCCTTGGCATAACTGTCCATCCCTTCACGCCAGTTTTTGCGCTGGCCCTTGTAGAGATTCCACACCGTCACCCCGAATTCACGGGGCAGCGCCGTGGTCGCCAGCGCCACCAGCGGCGGACGCTGGCAGTCGAGTCCCGGCACAATCCCTTGAGCTGTGACCAGATGGTTCTGATCCGGCACCTCAAAACAGCCTACCAACCCCAGGGTCAGCAGGGAGGTGCCAAGAATGCGATAACTATTTTTCATTGGCTAACAACCGCCCGCCTTTGCTTTTTGTTGCGACCATCACAAACGTCATCCACGCCGACTAAGCTGATAGTCCCTGTTCCACCCAACCAGAAGGACCTTGTCTCATGGCGAAAGAACTTCGGTACAACGTGACGTTTTATGATCAACAAGGAAATTGTCATCAAGTGGAGCTGTCCACCGTCTATCAGATAAGACGGGACCCTCAATGCGATCTCTGCCTGTTCGACACCCTGCAATATGTGGGCTCGGAAGAGATGCTGGAACGCATGATACGGCAAAAAACCGGGCTTGAGCAGGAAATATCCATCATCAATGCCCGGCTGATTTAATCAGGCACTCACCGGAACCGGGCGGGATTTGCCCTGCTCGTCGATGGCGACATAGGTGAAGATCCCCTCGGTCACACAGTAGCGCTGGGCGTCGTTTTCCCGCAGTACCGGCTTGACCCACACCTCCAGCTTGAGCTTCATGGAGCTACGGCCGATCTTCATGCAGCGGCCGTAGCAGCAGACCACATCGCCCACCTTGACCGGACTGTGAAAGGTCATGCCTTCGACGGATACGGTACAAATACGTCCTTTTGCCAGCTCCTTGGCCATAATGCCCCCACCTATATCCATCTGGGACATGATCCAGCCACCAAAGATGTCGCCATTGGGGTTGGTATCGGCTGGCATTGCCAGGGTTCTCAGCAACAACTCCCCATCGGGGTGACGTTTTGTATCTACCATCATTACCGCCTCTCTCTCATGGATGGCGGCATGATAGGGGGCGATCACCCCCTTGGCAAACCTCAATTGCCCGAGGCGGCGAGCTCGGCAAACCAGTGGGCCGGATCGGGCCAGCGATAGTTGAATCCCATCTGCTGGCAAATCAGCTGACCGTCGATGGGCTGAAATTCACCGGCGGGCTCGATAAAGACAGGTGCGGGCAGCCCCTGCTGGCGCGCCGCAAAGGGGTAGAACTGCTCGCGGCGCGGATGCACCGGCGCGCTCAGGTTGAAAACATCCCCGTCCTTGCCCCGCTCCAGCAGCAGCATGCAAGCCGCTACCACATCGTCCAGATGAACCAGATTGACCGACTGGGCGCCGCCATCGAGAGTCTTGCCCGCCAGGAAACGGCCGGGATGACGATCCGGGCCATAAAGGCCGGAGGGACGCACTATCATCACCGCCTCGAAACCGGCCGCCAGCACCGCCTGCTCCGCCGCCAGCATCCGCTCGCCACGGGCATGGCGGGGTTTGGGCTCTTCCCCCTCCTGCTGTCCTGCGCCCCATACCGAGGTGGCGCTGACAAACAGCACCCGCCGGGTGCCACTCGCTTTGGCCAACGCACAGGCCCTTGCCACCGCCTGCGGATAGTCATCGGTCTTGCTGGGCGGTACGCAGATCACCAGACTCTCGCAGGGGATGGGCCACGCATCCGACATATGGGCAGAAATCGTCAGCGGATGGGCAGCGATCCCCTCCCCCCGCAGACGTACCGCCTTCTCGGCGCTGCTGACCGTCACCGCGACCTGCTTGCCTGCCGCCAGCAGAGCCCGCGCCAGCGGCAACCCGAGCCACCCCGCCCCCAGAATGCCGATCGTCCCGGCGAAATGTTGTTCTGTCATTGTCCCTTCTCCTGCTTGACGCTATTTGCCCCGCAGCTTACCTGCCTTGGTAGGAAAAGGAAGCCTGATGCTGTAGATAGGAGGATTATGCCAAAGTGGCGGTATATTGTGTCGTGCTTTGGAGGCATTCCTTGTCTAACGTTCCTTCTTATCTACACATTTTTCTAATACCGACCACCCAATATATTTTTCACCAAAAAAACATTATTTCTACATAGTCCGTTCTATTTTGGGTGAACAAAAAAGCCTGCGTACTTTCGTCTATATCTCAAATCTAAAAACTTTTGAGTATTTAACACTCTGACTTTTAACTTGGAGAACTCGTCAAACATACTAGCTTGCTTACTCTTATCAACGTTGTAATACCAATATACTTGGCTTTGAAGTGCCCCCGCGACAACAAAAGCATTAGATACTTCTTTCAATATGCTCTCATGGTTTTTTTCGAATTCCGGAACTAGGCTTACCCCCCAAAAGCTCAACTCTGATTTTGTCCTTGCCAACTTATTAGCCTTTGCCATCAGTTTATGACGAGCTTCGTTACGACCAGCTAGCAATGAATCACTCTGCTCACGATTAATTGGTATGCAGCCAGCTTGTGGGACACATTGTTCAAAAGGGGACATTAGTTCATAAAGCGACTCTGATATGTCCACCAAACAGGATATATAATCCTTTGAAGTCTGATAGGCATCTTCTCTTTTCTTTGAGTCTAGCCATCTTGAATAAGTCCTATATACGATAATTGTCGCCACAACGGTGGCGAACGTAGTAATAACATCAGTCCATTTTACTTCCTTTATTAAAAATTGATAATCAGGAGCATCTATGATTACTCCTAATAAAAACACCATCGTGTAACTTAAAAATCTCAAACTGCCTCCAAAATAAAGCAAAGCGGACTATTCAATATACGAAAACTGTTCATATATCACATAATATGTCATATATCCTGTCCAGCTTATCCTAACATATCAACACATCACTTTGGTTTTCATGATATCACCACGGCTACGCCTGTAGTTGCTATCAGATAGTGAGTAGTGACATCCAATTGTCGCCCGGTATAAAAAGCGGGCCATTGGCCCGCTTGGTTGTATTTTACTCACCCTATCATCACACCGGCGGATGGAAATGACTGGCTTCGCGGGTGGCCATCTCCTCGTAGGTGGCCCACTTCTGCCACGCCACTTTTTGCGCTACCTGCATCAGCCGCTGCGCCTCCTCCGGGTGGCTCTGGGCCAGCACCCGATAACGGGTCTCCTCCTGCCGGTATTCAGCAAGGGGAATGGAGGGGCGCAGGCTGTCGAGGCTGAAGGGGTTCTGCCCCGCTTGTCGCAGTACCGGGTTGTAGCGCATCAGCGGCCAGTGACCGGAGGCCACGGCTCGTTTTTGCTGGGTCAGGCCAAACTCCATATCGATGCCGTGGGCGATACAGTGGCTGTAGGCAATGATCAGCGACGGGCCCGGATAGGCCTCAGCCTCACGCAAGGCTTGCAGCGCCTGCTGCGGGTTGGCACCAAAGGCGATGCGGGCAACATAGACGTTGCCGTAGGAGATGGCCTGCAACGCTACATCCTTCTTGGCCAGCGTCTTGCCTCCCGCCGCGAACTTGGCGACGGCGCCGAGCGGCGTCGATTTCGACATCTGGCCGCCGGTGTTGGAGTAGACCTCGGTATCCATCACCAGCACGTTCACATCGCGGCCGGAGGCGAGCACGTGATCGAGCCCCGCCGAGCCGATGTCATAGGCCCAGCCATCGCCGCCGATGATCCAGACCGAACGGCGCACCAGCTGATCGATAAGCGACAGCAGCTCGCGGGCCTTGCCGGATTTCACCTCTTCCAGCCGCTCGCGCACTTGTGCGACCCGGGTGCGCTGGGCGCGGATCTCCGACTCCAGCCGCTGCGGAGCGTTGATAAGCGACTCGACCAGCGCCTCCCCCAGCTCCCCCTTCATCGCTTCGAGGGCCGCCACCGCCTGACCGTGATGCTGATCGGCGGTGAGACGAAAACCAAAGCCAAACTCGGCGTTGTCCTCGAACAGGGAGTTCGACCAGGCCGGCCCCTTCCCTTCGCCATTCTTGGCCCACGGCGTAGTCGGCAAGTTGCCGCCGTAGATAGAGGAGCAACCGGTGGCGTTGGCTACCAGCATGCGATCGCCAAACAGCTGGGTCAGCAGCTTGAGATAGGGGGTCTCGCCACAGCCGGCGCAGGCGCCGGAGAACTCGAACAGGGGTTCGAGGAACTGGGTGCCGCGCACCGTGGAGAAGTCCACCCGCTCGCGGGCAGGCCACGGCAGGCTTTCGAACCAGCGCAGCGCCTGCTTCTGGCCAGCCAGATGCGGGGCCTTGTCCATCATGGTGATGGCGCGCTCGCCCTCGTGTTCCTCATCGGCCTCAGCCCGCACCGGACAAGCCTGCACACACTGACCGCAGCCGGTGCAATCTTCCGGATAGAGCTGCAAGGTGTAGCGGCTGTCGGGGAAGCCCTTGGCGGTGACGGGCACCGACTGAGCGGCCTCGGGGGCGGTCGCCAGCCAGTCCTGATGGTAGAACTTGGCCCGCAGCGCCGCGTGGGGGCAGACAAAGACGCAGTTGCCACACTGGATGCAGATATCCGAGTGCCAGACTGGGATCTCCCGGGCGATATCCCGCTTCTCGAAGCGGCTGGTGGCGGTGGGGTAAGTGCCATCCACCGGCAGCATGGAGACGGGGATCAGATCGCCGCGCCCCGCCAGCATCTCGCCAGTGACCCGCTGGACAAACTCGCTGCCGCCGGGAGCCAATGGCAACGGATAGTCGCTGATCTGCTCCTCACCGGCCGGGATGGCCACCCGGTGCAGATGAGCCAGGGTGTCATCCACCGCCGCGAAGTTGCGCTCGACCACCTCGGGCCCCTTGCGGGCATAGCTCTTCTCGATGCTCTCCTTGATCAGCGCAATCGCCTCATCCCGCGGCAAGATGCCAGCCAACGCGAAGAAGCAGGTCTGCATAATGGTGTTGATGCGATTGCCCATGCCGTTGCGCTCGGCCACCCGATCGCCGTCGATGCAGTAGAGGCGAATATCGAGAGCGCGAATACGGGCACGCAGCCGCTCGGGCAGCTGGTCCCACACCTTGTCCGCCTCATGGGGGGCATTAAGCAGCAGGGTCGCCCCTTCCGCGGCATGTTCCAGCAGATCCACCGACTCGACAAAGCCCCACTGGTGGCAACCGATAAAGCTCGCCTGCTCGATAAGCCAGGGGGCGTCGATGGGCTCGGGGCCAAAGCGCAGGTGGGAGACGGTGCGCGAGCCCGACTTCTTGGAGTCGTAGACGAAGTAGCCCTGGGCGTGGAACCCCTCCAGCTCACCGATGATCTTGATGCTGTTCTTGTTGGCGCCCACGGTGCCGTCGGCACCGAGGCCGAAAAAGAGCGCCCGCACCCGACTGGCGGGCTCAAGATCACCGATGGGGTGCCAGGCCAGACTGAGGCCCGACACATCATCGACGATCCCCACGGTAAAGCGCGGGCGCGGCACATCGGATGCCAGCTCCTCGAACACAGCCGCGCACATGGCGGGGGTGAACTCTTTGGAAGAGAGGCCGTAGCGACCGCCACTGAGCCACGGCAACCGCTTGATAAGGCCGCGCTGCAAGCCGTCGATCAGCGCGCTCTGTACATCCAGCAGCAGCGGCTCACCGCCCGCCCCCGGCTCCTTGGTACGATCCAGCACTGCGATGCGGCGAACGCTCGCGGGCAGCGCATCGAGCAGCGCCTGTACCGGGAAGGGGCGATAGAGGCGAATGACCAGTACCCCGGTCTTGCGATCCTGCCGGTTGAGCCAATCCACGGTAGTGCGGGCGGTGGCCGCTCCCGAGCCCATCAGCACGATGACGTCGGTGGCATCGGGCGCGCCGTGATACTCCACCAGCCGATAGTGGCGGCCGGTCAGCTCGCCCAAGTTGTCCATGCACTGCTGCACCCTCGCCGGTACCGCCTCGTAGAAGGGGTTGACGCTCTCGCGGGACTGGAAATAGGTATCCGGGTTCTGGGCGGTGCCGCGCATCACCGGATGATCCGGGTTGAGGGCCCGGGCACGGTGGGCGCGTACCCAGTCGTTGTCGATAAGGGCCCGGATCTCATCTTTATGCAACGCGACTATCTTGTTCACCTCGTGGGAGGTACGGAAACCGTCGAAGAAGTGGATAAAGGGCACCCGGCATTGCAAGGTGACGCTGTGGGCAACCAAGGCCAGGTCCTGCGCCTCCTGCACCGAGCCGGAGGCGAGCATGGCAAAGCCAGTGCTGCGCGCCGCCATCACATCCTGATGGTCGCCAAAAATCGACAGCCCCTGCGCCGCCAGCGAGCGGGCCGCCACATGGAACACCGCCGAGGTCAATTCACCTGCGATCTTGTACATGTTGGGCAGCATCAACATCAGCCCCTGACTGGCAGTGAAGGTGGTGGCGAGCGCCCCCGCCTGCAGGGCGCCGTGTACCGTACCGGCCGCCCCTCCTTCACTCTGCATCTCCACCACTGTGGGGATGTTGCCCCAGAGGTTGGTCTGCCCCTCCGCCGCCCAGGCATCGGCCAGTTCGGCCATGGTCGAGCTCGGGGTAATGGGGTAGATGGCACACACTTCACTCAGCTGGTACGCCACCCGGGCCGCGGCTTCGTTGCCGTCGACCATGATCAGTTCATGTTTCATTAGGACTCCTCCGGTTGGCACAGCTCGATGGCGTGACAAGGGCACTGGTCATGGCAGGCACCGCAGCCGGTGCAGCGCTCGGCATCCACCTGATAGCCTTTGCCCGGCCCCAGCTTGGCGATGGCCTGTTCGGGGCAACTGCCATAGCAGCCGTCGCACTCGAAGCAGTTGCCGCAGGAGTAGCAGCGCGCCGCCTCGTAGCGGGCGGCCACCTCATCCAGCCCGCCGATGATCTCGCCAAAGTCATCCCGCGCCCACGCCGGTTTGACCGGCTGACTGCTGGCGGGCGCGTGGGTCTGGAACCAGAGTTGCAACTGCTCCGGCCCCACCAGCGGGTAGGAGAGCGGTTTGTGGTAGTGGCGACCGCGCAGCCAGGCATCCATATGGCGTGCCGCCTTCTTGCCGTGACCGGTGGCAATGGTGACGGTGCGCTCGGAGGGCACCATGTCGCCACCAGCAAACAGGCCCGGCACGTCCGTCATCAGGTTCTCGCCAACCTGTACCACTCCCTCCTTGTTGACCCGTACGCCGGGAATGCTCTCCAGCACCGAAAGGTCGACCTCCTGACCGAGCGCCAGAATGAGGGAGTCCGCTTCGAGGGTTTCAAACTTGCCGGTGGGTACCGGCTTGCCCTCAGCATCCAACGCCATCACCTCCACTTCGATATTGGTGCTATCGAGCTGGCGGATGCTGCGCAGCCAGTTGATCTTGATCCCCTCCTCCTCGGCCTCGTCGGCTTCAAAGGCGTGGGCCGGCATATGGTCCCGGTCGCGGCGGTAGATGATCATTGCCTCTTCAACGCCCAAACGGCGGGCGGTACGGGCCGCATCCATGGCGGTATTGCCGCCACCGTAGATGGCCACCCGCCGTCCCAGTTTGGGTGGCGGCAAGCCCTGCTCTTCGGCCAGACTGGCTTGTTCGAGGAAGCTCACCGCATCGAGGATCTTGCCCGCTTCCCGGGCCGGAATATCGACCCGCTTGGCCAGATGGGCGCCGATGGCCATAAAGACGGCATCAAAGCCCCCCTCGTCACGCTCGCGCAGCACATCCTCCACCTTGTGGTTGAGGGTCAGCGTCACTCCGGCCGCCACGATACGGGCTACCTCCCGATCCAGCACATCGCGGGGCAGACGGTAGGCGGGAATGCCAAAGCGCAGCATGCCGCCGGCAAGCGGCCCCGCTTCGCGGATCTCCACCTGATGTCCGAGCCGGTTGAGGTGCCAGGCACAGGAGAGACCGGAGGGGCCAGCGCCAATGACCAGCACCTTCTTGCCGCTGGCAGGGGCAGGTGGCGCAGGCTGCCAACCACGGGCCAGCGCCTCGTCGCCGAGGAAACGCTCGATGGCGTGGATGGAGACGGATTCATCCACCTGACCGCGGTTGCAGGCGCTCTCGCAGGGGTGGTAGCAGACCCGGCCATGAATGGCGGGCAAAGGGTTCTCTTCGATCAGGGTCTGCCAGGCCGCCTCAAAACGGCCGGCCTGCGCCAAAGAGAGCCAGGCCTGGATATTTTCTCCGGCCGGGCAGGCGTGATTGCAGGGTGGCAGGGCCGGCCGCCAGACGGGTAGCCGGGTACGCACCGGGCCTGTTCCCGTTTTCAGGGAGAGATCCGGCAATGGGGTCATGTCCAGTTGTTTGCTCATACATTGCTTTCTTCTTTTTGTGTGACAGGCCCCACCCGATGGCGCTTGATACCGTGTAGCCGAAGCGGACGGTGGCCGGATGGGGAAGAAGCGAAAGCGTTAGAAACTGGGAACTGAGTCGATAATGGCCGCTTTTTTGTACTGATTAGCGAATCAGGATCAAAAAATGTTGCACTTTATGGTTCATAGAGACCAGAACGTGACTCAAGTAACATCTTCTCCAGCTGACCGCTGGCTTTCAGTTTGGCGAGCCCCCGATTGAAGGTTTTGATCAGCTCTTCAGCGTTGGCGCGCTTGCGGCTGATCAACAGATGACCTTCAACTTTCATCACGGGTTTTGAATGGGTTGCAAAGAGATCGACCGTGCTGGCCGGGTAGAACTGACGCAGGGAGTAGTAGCCGACATCTATGTTCTCCAGGGTCAGGTCGGCGCGGCCGGAGAGCAGCAGATCAAAGCTCTGGCGCAGCCGGGTAACGAACTGCACCTGCAGCGGCACCTGCGCGATGGCTGCAAAAAAATCTGCATTGTAGGTATAGCCACTGACCGCAGCCAGCTTGCGATCCGCCAGATCCTGATAGCCACGCCATTCCAGCGGATCGGACTTGAGATAGAACCAGACGTAGGTCTCGCTCAGGATGGGATCGCTGTAGAGATGGGTTTTGCGCCGCTCGCTCGACTCATACCAGTGGACTGTGCCATCCACTACGCCCTCCTCCGACAAGCGAAAGGCCCGTTTCCAGGGCAGAAACTGGAACTTGACGCTCACCCCCTCACTCTTGAATGCCTCGCTCACCACATGAGGGATTAGCCCCTGATATTTCAGCGTCTCGGAGCAGTAAGGGGGATACTCTCCCGTGGTCAGGGTCAGCTCCTGCGCCCAGAGCCCGTGGCAAAAAAGGCTCCCCGCCAGCAACCAGCTTATTTTCATCCCGAAGCCCTCTTGTTCTCTTTTCCCAACTATAGACCGCCCCCTTGAAAGGATTGCCGGATCGCCGGGGAACCGTTATGTTCCCCTTTTTCCAGGCGATCGCGCCGCGTCACAAGGATATGAAGATGCCCAGGCTAGACAGCATTCACCTCTACCCCATCAAATCGACTGCAGGTATGCCGCTGGCTCGCGCCCGGGTGACCGAAGAGGGACTGGCAGGGGATCGCCGCTACATGGTGGTCAAACCGGACGGCACCTTTATCACCGCCCGTACCCATCCCCAGCTGCAACAGGTCGTGGCCACCCCCATCGAAGGAGGCTTGCAACTGCGCTATCCGGGCTTTGAACCCCTCACCCTGCAAGAGGTCGACTTCAGCCGCGCCCCGCAAGCTACCGGAGTCTGGAGCGACCGTTTCACCGCCCTGCACACCGACCCCAAAGCCGATGGGTGGCTAAGCCGGGTGACAGGGGAGACGGTGCAACTGCTCTGGCTGGGTGAAACCTCTGATCGCTTTCGCGAGAAGACCGTCACCCGGGTCAGCTTTGCCGACGGTTATCCGCTGCTGCTGATAAGCCAGGCTTCCCTTGAGGATCTCAATCTGCGCTCCGATGCGCTGCACCAGATGAGCCAGTTCCGCACCAATCTGGTGGCAAGCAATACCCAGCCCTTCGAGGAGGACAGCTGGGTGCGCATCCGCATCGGCGAGGTGGAATTCAAGGTGGTCAAGCCCTGCAGCCGCTGCATCATGACCACGGTGGAAGCGGGCACCGATCGTTTCAACGCCCTGAAAGAGCCGCTGGCCACCCTTACCCGCTACCGCCGTGGCGAGGATGGCGAGGTCTACTTCGGCCAAAACCTGATCGCCCTGAACGAGGGATGGATTGAGGCAGGCAGCGAGATCGAGGTGCTGGAGCGCACCCGTCCGGTGGTCTATCCCGCCGCCGCACCGAAGAAGCGGGAGCTGGTCTGCGTGGCCCGCGAACCGCTGGCGCGGGATCTGGAGACCTTCTGGTTCGAAGCCGCCGATGGCGAGCCCCTGCCCGACTACCTGCCGGGCCAGCATCTGCCCATCAGCCTCGATATCAAAAACGAGAGGATCCAGCGGCGCTATACCCTGAGCTCCACACCGGATCACCCGGAGCGTTACGGCATCAGCGTCAAAAAGGTGGAGGGTGGCCGCATCTCCCACTGGCTGCACCAGCAGTTGCAGGTGGGTGATCGGCTGCTGGCCGCCAACCCCGCTGGCGAGTTTCACTTAGGGTCCGAGCGCAACCTCCTGTTGCTCTCCGCAGGCTCCGGCGTCACCCCCATGCTGGCGATAGCCCGCACACTGGCGCTACGCGGGGAGCTGGAAGAGGTTCACTTTATGCACCTGTGCCGCAGCGAAGCGGACATTCCCGCCGCCAGCGAACTGCATGCCATGGCACAGCAGGGGATGACCCTCACCCTGATCCTGAGCCAGCCGGACAATCACTGGCAGGGGCTGCAAGGGCGACTCAATGATGAGCATCTGCAACTGATCAAAGGGCTGGCCGAAAAAGAGGTCTTTATCTGCGGCCCCCACGGTTTTATGGCCGACGCGGCGTCGAAAGTAGCGGCCCTCGGCGTTCCGGCCGCACGGATCAAACAGGAGAGTTTTGGCGGCGCCATTCTCTCGGTGGCCCGCCCCCATCAGGCGGTACAACTGCGTATCGGCGCCCAAGCCTTTACCGGCAACAATCAGGGCACTGTGCTGGATCAGGCCAACAAGCAAGGCGTAGAGCTGCCCTGGAGCTGCCGCGCCGGGATCTGCGGCAGTTGCAAACAGACGCTGATCTCGGGCGAGGTGGATCACCCCGACGCCCCCGCCATCAGTGCCGCCGAGCGGGCAGAGGGCAAAATCCTCACCTGCTGCGCCGTACCGCTCACAGACATCGTCATCAAATAAGGTGATCGAGCCACGAAAAGGCTGGCTGGGCCCCGATCCTGGCCGACCTTTTCCCCCCTGTCGACCCGCGGTTCCTCCATTCTCGTCTCTTTCTCGCCCCGCCTGCGCAACCATGCCGACGATGACTTCTATACTCACAGCAATAACAACAAAACCCCTCCGACGTAGCGGCCTTTGCCGTCTGACCAAGGGGGTTACCCGGTGAGAATAAGGACGCTCAAACCATGGAACAGAACAAACCCGCCTTTCAACTCAACCTCTTGCTCTCCGTCATCACCCTGATCCTGCTGTCACTGGTGTTTTTCGCCTACAGCTGGGCGGGTAAACAACTGGAAGAGAGTTATCGACAACAATATCTCTCCTACCTGCTGGCCGACGAGCTGCGCCAATCCTCCGATGACCTGACCCGACTCGGTCGCACCTACGTCATCACCAAGGATCCAGCCTACGAGCAGCAGTACATGCGGATCCTGGCCATTCGCAACGGCGAACAGCCGAGACCGGATGGCTACAACCGTATCTATTGGGATTTTGTCGCGGCCAACGGCCAGAATCCTCGCCCCGACAGCAATGTTCGCCGCGGCCTGATCGATCTGATGAAGGATGCCGGTTTCACCGATGCTGAACTCGCCAAGCTCAACGAGGCCAAGAACAACTCGGATGCACTGGTCAACACCGAGGTGGCTGCCTTCAAACTGGTGCAGCAGACGGACGGTGATCTGGCCGCCAACCAGCAGAAGGCCATCGCCATGATGCATGACAAGGCCTATCACCAGAACAAGGGTCGCATCATGTCACCCATCGACGATTTCTACGTGATGATGGAGGGGCGCAACCAAGAGGCGGTCGAGAGTGCCACCACCAATACCGACATGCTGCGCTACCTTTTTATCGCTCTGGGCCTGGTATTGATGTTCTTCCTCTGGCGCACATATCGCTCCCTGCTCGATCTGGTGGGCACCTCGGTCGAACAGCTCAAGACCGATCTCCATCTGCTGGCGGAAGGGGATTTCTCCCGCCCCATCAAGGTGCCCCAAGGCTCGAAAGAGAGTCTTATCGGCCTGCTTGGCACCACACAGAGCACCCTCAAGGGGATCATCGGCAAGGTATCCCACTCCACCGAGGAGTTGTCCAATTCGGCCGACAGCATCGCCCAGATAGCGGAGCAGACCGCCCAGTTCGCCACCGATCAGCAAACCAGTACCCAGACCATGGCCGCCGCCATCGAAGAGCTGGTGGTGAGCATCAGCCACCTCTCCGACAATGCCAGCCATGCAGACGAGCTCAGCAAGGTCTCAGCCGACACGCTGGAGGAGGGCTCCGGGGTCATCAAGGAGACGCTTGGCAGCATCGAGAATATCTCCACCACGGTCGGTGAAGCAGCCAGCACCATCGCAGAACTCAACAGCCATACCCAGCAGATCTCGGAGATCATCGGCGTGATCCGCGGCATCGCCGATCAGACCAACCTGCTGGCCCTCAACGCGGCTATCGAGGCGGCGCGGGCCGGTGAGCAGGGACGTGGCTTTGCGGTGGTTGCCGACGAAGTACGCAATCTGGCCAGCCGCTCGGCGGCCTCGACCCAGCAGATCACCGGGATGATCAGCAAGATCCAGAGCGGGGCGGATGCCTCTATCCGCAGCATGGAGAACACGGTCAACAACGTCTCCCGCGGGGTCACACTGGCCAACCAGACCGGGCAGGCAATCGCCAGCATCCAGAGCCACGCCTCCAATCTCACCGGTCTGATGGGAGAGATCAGCCACACCCTGCGCGAGCAGTCCACCGCCGCCAACGAGGTGGTCTCTACCGTCGGCAACATCACCTCCCTCTCGGAACAATCGGGGGACGCAGCCCGCCACGTGTCCCAAGAGGCAGCCAAGCTCAAGCAGCTGTCACGGGTGCTGCGCCAGGAGATGGGGCACTTCAAGCTTTAAAGAAGGCTGCAAAACAAAACGGCTGCCCCAAGGCAGCCGTTTTTTATTCGGGGTTATCCCCTGTCATTCAGTATCTATCAACCACGCAGGGCGGCGATACGCTGCTCGATGGGCGGGTGGCTCATGAACAGTTCGCTCATGGAGCGCTTGCCGTTGATGCCAAAGGCCATCATGGAGCCTTCCAGCTGCGGCTCGGCACCGCGGGAGAGGCGCTCAAGGGCGGCAATCATCTTGTCGCGACCGGCCAGCTTGGCGGCACCGGCATCGGCACGGAACTCGCGCTGACGGCTGAACCACATGACGATGATGGAGGCCAGAATGCCGAACAACATCTCCAGCACAAACACGGTGATCATGTAGGCAAAACCACCGGTGCTGCTGCTCTCTTCCTCGTTGTTGGAACTGAAGAAGTTGCTGATGACGCCAGCCACGATGCGGGCGAAGAACATCACGAAGGTGTTCACCACCCCCTGGATCAGGGTCAGGGTCACCATGTCGCCGTTGGCAACGTGGCTCACCTCGTGGGCCAGTACCGCTTCCGCCTCGTCACGGCTCATGCTGTAGAGCAGGCCGGAGGAGACCGCCACCAGCGAATCATCTCGGCGGGCGCCGGTCGCAAAGGCGTTCATCTCGGGAGAGTCGTAGATCCCCACTTCCGGCATCTTGATACCCGCTTCGCGGGCCTGACGGGCAACAGTGCTCACCAGCCAGTGCTCGGTCTCGTTACGAGGTTGCTCGATGACCTGGACGCCATAGCTGCGCTTGGCCATCCACTTGGACATCAGCAAGGAGATAAAGGAACCCCCAAAACCGAACACGGCACAGAACATCAACAGCCCGGAAATGCTGGACTTGTTGATCCCCAGAACCGAGAACAGGATATTGAGTACCACCCCCAGCACCAGCATGACGGCCAGGTTGGTCACCAGGAATAGCATAATTCGCTTCATATAGACTCCTTGTGAGAATTAAAGACACGGAGATAGATCACTCGACCTCCCTATCTCCATGTTATGGATGAATTTTAGGGAGACTCGATGAATGTTCGCTGAATGTGACGTCACAAGAGCGGAGAGATATCAAGCCGCCCCTGCAAATCAGCCTCAAATGGATTGTTTATAAAGGGAATTTCCCCCAGAAACGGGGCCGGTAACATCCCCCTCAGGGTGTCCAGATTTTCCTGATAGTGGCTCATGGCACTGTGAAGGCGATTAATAACCCATCCCGCCACTGGCAACCGATCGTTGCGAATGGCAGCAAAGGTGAGCAGTGCATGGTTGAGACAGCCCAGTTTGGCCCCCACCACCAAAATCACCGGCATGTTCTCCTGCTTCACCCAATCCGACAGCAGATGCTTGCGATCCAGCGGCAGATACCAGCCCCCCGCCCCTTCCACTACTGCAAGCTCGGCCCCTGCCTGTTCAATCTTGCGCAGCCCCTCGCTCAGCCCCTGCATGGTAATGGGCTGGCGCGCCTCGCTGGCAGCGATATGGGGCGCAATCGGCGGCTCATAGGCAAAGGGATTGACCACCTCATAAGGCAGCTGAACACTCGCCGCCTCCTGCAACAGAACAGCGTCGAGGTTGCGCAATCCATCGGGTGTTCGGGCACACCCTGCCGAGATAGGCTTGTAGCCGGCACAGCGGATCCCCTGTGCGCTGAATTCGCGCAGCAGAGTGCGTGCCACCAGCGTCTTGCCCGCATCGGTATCTGTGCCGGTGATAAAGAATGATTTCATATGGTTCTCTCCTTGGCAGGGAGTGGCTCACTGCCCTGCACACACTGCAATTCCCGGCGCTCAGCGAGGCTTGCTGAGGCGACCGAGACACACCCGATAACTGGCGACCAACCTGCCACCGGGCTGGCGAAATGCTTCATATGCCTGAGCCAGCTGCTGCAATCTGGCGCGACCGCTCAGACCGGCTGGGGCGGCGCCCCCTTGATTGTCGTTGATCTGATTGGCCCCAATCCCCTTGAGATCGCGCAACAACTGCGGCAATTCAAGATAGGCGAGATCCCAGGTGATACAACGCAGCTCGGGAGCAGATACCCCGGCGCTAGCCAGCGCCTGCTCCAATTGTGGCAGGCTGAGGAAGCGATTGACATGGGCGCGACCATCAAGCTGCTGCCAGGCGGCTCGCAACTGCCAGAGCGACTCATCGAGCAGGGTCGAGAAAAAGATCTGGCCGCCCGGTTTGACCACCCGAAGCAGCTCGCCAAAAGCCTGGGCCGGACGCTCGCACCACTGCAACGCCAGACTGGAGAAAACCCAGTCGAACGAGTTATCGGCGAAAGGAAGCTGCTCCGCATCGCCGCAGAGCAGGCGAGCACCGCTGCCACGCAAGGCGGCCTGCGCCAGCATGCCGGGGGCGAGATCAAGCCCCACCAGCTGGTGACAACGGTTCGCCAGTTGGGGCAAGAAAAAGCCGGTGCCGCAGCCCAGATCCAGCCCGCTCACCGTCAGATCAGTGCCAACCAGCCTGTCTGGCATCCATTCCAGCAGCGCCTGACCCACCTCCTGCTGAAAGCGGGCATGGGCATCGTAATGACGAGCGGCGGCGCCGAAACGGCGAGCAAGCTGCGCCTTGTCGACCGTTTGAAAACGCTCAGCCATAGTGAGCCTCCCCAAGCGTTGTAACTGAAGGGCTGACCCCCAAGGCATCGAGCAGGCGATCCACATCCCGCTCGCGGTGGGCTGCACTCAGAGTAATGCGCAGCCGGGCCGTACCGACCGGCACAGTGGGCGGGCGGATGGCGCTCACCCAGACGCCGCGCTCCCGCAGCCGTTCAGCCAGTTGCAGAGCGGTGCTGCTCTCCCCCACCAGCAGCGGCTGGATGGGGGTATCGCTCGCACCGAGTTGCCAACCCAACGCCTCTGCCCCTTGCCGGAAGCGGGCGATGAGCTTACCAAGATGGGAGCGGGCCTCATCGGCGGCACGCACCAGCTCGATGCTCTTGCTGACTGCGCAAGCCTGCGCCGCCGGCATATGGGTGCTGTAGACATAGTGGCGGGCGAAGTTGACCAAATACTCCACCAGCTCGCGGCTGCCGCCGACAAAAGCGCCAGCCACACCAAGCGCCTTGCCAAAAGTGCCCATCTGGATGTGTACGCTGGCCGGATCTACCTCCTGCGCCGCCAGAGTGCCGCTCCCCTCGGGCCCCATCACGCCGAGACCATGGGCATCGTCGATCATCAGCCAGTTGCCGCTCCGGGCGGCCAGGGTTGCGAGCTCACCCCAGGGGGCCTGATCCCCGTCCATGCTGAACACCCCTTCCGAGACAATCAATCCGCGATTTGGCTCAAGCTGCCGTTCAAGGGCAGCCATATCGTTGTGGGCAAAGCGCTTCATCTTACAGGGGAGCTGACTGCCCATCTCCTGCAAAGAGGCGTGGTTGAGTTTGTCCTGCCACAGCAGATGCTCCTTGCCGAGCAGCGCTTTGAGCACCGCCTGATTGGCCGAAAAACCGCAGTTGAACAGCAGCACCGCCTCCACCCCGAGCCACTCGGCCAGGGTCTCCTCAAGCTGTTGGTGGGCACGGCTGTAACCGGTCACCAGCGGCGAGGCGCCGGAGCCCGTGCCATAACGCTCAATCCCCGCGTTGAAGGCGGCCTTGATGGCGCCGTGATCCGCCAGTCCCAGATAGTCGTTGGCGGAAAAGTTGAAGTATTCGCGCCCTGCAACCCTGAGCCGCCCGCCACTCGCCCCGTCGGTCGCGATGCGGTTGCGCAGCAGACCCACCTGCTCGCGCTCGGCCAGCGCCGTGCCCAACCCAAAGGGGCCCGTTACTGCAGGGCCGTTCATGACCGAGCGGCCCCTGCACGGGGGCGGGTGGCGTCATAAAACATTTCGGCAGGTTCGCTCTGGCGGCTCACCTCGGCCAGCAGCTCCTCTTCTTGAACCTGATCCGGCTTCTGGGCCCGCTGAGCGGGGCGAATGCCGAGTCGCTTGAACAGCTGCATATCGCTGTTCTCGTCCGGGTTGGGAGTGGTCAGCAACTTGCAGCCATAGAAGATGGAGTTGGCCCCGGCCATAAAGCACATGGCCTGCATCTGCTCATTCATCTTCTCCCGCCCGGCGGAGAGGCGCACATGGGAGGCGGGCATCATGATCCGCGCCACGGCGATGGTGCGGATAAATTCGAATGGATCGAGGTTCTCCTCGTTCTCCAGCGGCGTTCCCTTCACCTTGACCAACATGTTGATGGGCACGCTTTCGGGGTGGCGCGGCAGGTTGGCCAGCGCCATCAAGAGGCCCGCCCGATCTTTGGCCTGCTCGCCCATGCCGACGATGCCGCCAGAGCAGACCTTCATGCCGGCACTGCGCACATGCTCCAGGGTATCGAGCCGATCCTGATAGGTGCGGGTGGAGATGATCTCGCCGTAAAACTCCGGCGAGGTGTCGAGGTTGTGGTTGTAGTAATCGAGCCCCGCGGCCCCCAGACGCGCCGCCTGATCGGCGGTCAGCATCCCCAGCGTCATACAGGTCTCCATGCCGAGCCCGCGCACCTCCTCGATCATCCGGATGATGTAGGGCATGTCCTTCTCTTTGGGGTTGCGCCAGGCGGCCCCCATGCAAAAGCGTGACGAGCCGTTGGCCTTCGCTTCGCGGGCCCGCTCCAGCACCTTCTCCACCTCCATCAGCCGCTCGGCTTCGAGCCCGGTGTGGTAACGGGCGCTCTGGGGGCAGTATTTGCAATCTTCCGGGCAAGCGCCGGTCTTGATGGAGAGCAAAGTACTCACCTGCACTTCATTCGGGTCAAAGTGGGCGCGGTGGACGGTCTGGGCCTGAAACAGCAGATCGTTGAACGGCAGGGCAAACAGGGCCTGAACCTCGACGAGAGTCCAGTCATGACGAAGGGCGTGACCGCCCGCTGTGAGAGCATTCATACATGGCTTCCGGTTGTTATTAGTGGGATCCTGCGCCCGCCATCTTGGGATGGACGGCCACAAAACCCGCCGCCGGGCCTGCGCGCTCAGGGTGATGCGCAGTGCCAAGTGGCTGAAATTGTTGGCTAGTGTAGAGAGCACGCGTAGACTGTCAACACCGACCAGATCAAACCAATTGACAATAGAACAACAAATGACCAACCAAGAATTCGACCTGCACCACATCTGGCACCCCTATACCTCCCTCACTCACCCCCTGCCCTGCTATGAAGTGGCCAGCGCCAAAGGGGTGAAGATCACTCTCAGCGATGGCCGCGAACTGGTGGATGGTATGAGCTCCTGGTGGGCTTGCGTGCACGGCTATCAGGTGCCGGAGTTGGACGCCGCCGCCACTGCCCAGCTCGGCAAGATGTCTCACGTGATGTTTGGCGGCCTCACCCACGCCCCGGCGGTCGAGCTCTGCCGCAAGCTGGTGGAGATCACTCCGAAGGGGCTTGATCGGGTATTTCTGGCCGATTCCGGCTCGGTGGCAGTGGAAGTGGCGCTCAAAATGGCGCAGCAGTACTGGCATGCCAAGGGGACGCCCAGAGCCAAATTTGTCGCCCTGCGCAGCGGCTATCACGGCGACACCTTTGGCGCCATGAGCGTCTGCGATCCCGATGGCGGTATGCATGAGCTCTACAAGGGATTCCTGCCGGAGCACCATTTTGTCGATGCGCCCAGCTGTCGCTTCCACGCCGAGTGGGACGAGCAGTGCGTGGTGGAGCTGGCCACACTCATGGCAGATCATCACGAGGAGATCGCCGCCATCGTGCTTGAGCCCATAGTGCAAGGCGCTGGCGGCATGCGCTTCTATCACCCCCGCTATCTGCAGTGGGTACGCGCCCTGTGCGACGAGTTCGGCGTGCTGCTCATAGCTGACGAGATTGCCACCGGCTTTGGCCGCACCGGCCAGCTGTTTGCCTGCGACTGGGCGGGGATCAGCCCCGACATCATGTGTCTGGGCAAGGCGCTTACCGGCGGCTACCTCACCCTCTCGGCGACCCTGACCACCGAGCAGGTCGCCCGCACCATCTGTGACGGCAAGGCGGGGGTCTTTATGCACGGCCCCACCTTTATGGGCAATCCCCTCGCCTGCGCGGTGGCCAACGCCTCCATCGAGTTGCTGCTGGCCTCACCGTGGCAGGAGCGGGTGCGCGCCATCGAGTATCAGTTGCGTACCGAACTGGTAGAGCTGACCCTGCACCCGGCGGTCGCTGATGTGCGAGTGCTCGGCGCCATCGGGGTGGTGGAGATGAAAGAGCGGGTGGATGTGGCGCGCATCCAGCGCAAGTTTGTCGAACTGGGCGCCTGGATCCGCCCCTTTGGCAAGCTGGTCTACCTGATGCCCCCGTTTGTCATCACCCCTGAAGATCTGCGGGTATTGACCGGCGCCATCCGTCAGGCCATCACCGAAGGCGAGTTTTAATGCATGCAGCGGGCGGCCATCGCTGCCGCCCGTTTGACTATCGGCATTTGATATATAAAGAGGGCAACTTTATCCACTTCAGCGCGCTTTCACTTGCCGTAATGTGAGCAAAACACCAGACCTGAGGCCCCAAGAGGGGTAAACTGCTGCGGTTTTACCATCAAGAAAGACTGCTCATGCGCCTCTCCATTGCTGCCAAAATCAACTTTTTCCTGCTCTTCATCTTCTCCATGGTACTGGTCTTCTCCGCAGCCTATCAGGCGGTGCGCGAGCGCGATCTCATCCTGACCCTCATCAAGGAGCAGAGCCGCGAGCAGACCGAAGCCTATTTCGACGGCCTCAACATGCTGATGCTGACCGGCAAGATGGATGCCCGCGATACCCTGCGCGGCAAGTTTCTCGACCACGCCCATGTGGAGGATGCCCGCATCGTCCGTGGCGACGCGGTGAGCAAACAGTTCGGGCCTGGACGGGAGACAGAGCAGGTAAAAGATGAGTTTGATGAGCTGGCTCTGGCGGGCAAAGGGAGTCTGGAGGTGGTGCACAACGGAATGCACAGCCGTCTGGTAGTGACCCGACCGCTACTAGCCAAGAAGGATTTTCGCGGCACCGACTGCACCAGCTGTCATCTGGTGCCGGAGAACACTGTGCTCGGTGCGGTGCGCTTTGACTACTCCCTCGATTCGCTGTTTACCCGGGTCGAGCAGAATATCCTCACCTCGGCGCTGATCCTCACCGGCATCTTCGGGATGGGACTGCTGCTGACCCTCTGGGTCATCCGCACCTGGATCGTGCGCCCCCTCAACCAGTTGACCCGCTCCATGGAAGAGGCCACCGACTTGCACGACTTCGGCCACCGGCTGGAGGGGGATGACGGCGACGAGATTGGCCGGGTGGCGGTGGCCTACAACCAGATGCTCGACAGTGTGGAGCGCCAGCTCGGCAAGCGACCGCTCGGCGGCAAGCCGGGAGCTCGCCCTGGCGAATAGCGGACCACACCGCCCGGCATCGGCTAACCGGTGTAATAGAACAGCAGACAAGCAATAAGGATCAGCAGCAGGATCGCCAGATTGACGTGATAGGCATCATCCCTGCGCCGACTGCGCCGCCGCTCCAGCAGCAGTACAGCCAGGGTCAGCAAGCTGCAACCCCACAGGCCATGCACCAACCAGGGAGTGAGTGCGGGATCCCAGTAATCGCGTACCTTGATGCCGCCGTAAACCAGAAAACCATATGCAATCTCCGGCCTAGCATAGTGATAGAGCGCAAGCAGCACGATAAAACCGCACCAGCAGATCAGCACCATTGCTCGCAACAGTCGTGTCAGCCAATCCGGCCCTTGTCGCCGCTCTTTCACTCGCATCTCCTGTCCCGAGGGAACCCTGCTTGGGTGAACCATGCTGAAAACCCCACCAGAGTCCGACATTTTTGCTTGTTTATCAAACCCGCGCGGGTAAGATTGACGGCTTAGTCTGCCATGGTGGGCCATCTGTGCCCGGGCCAGACTCCCTAGTGTTGCAAATAGCGCTGCAAGAACAAGCTGGAGACAATATTTCGATGACGCACGCATCCGTAGTTGATGTGCTGACCGGTAAATATGCGGTTGGCACCACCCTGACTGTACGAGGGTGGATCCGGACTCGCCGTGATTCCAAGGCGGGGATCTCATTTTTGGCCATTTCCGATGGCTCCTGTTTCCATCCGGTACAGGCCGTCGTCCCCAATACCCTGGCCAATTACGAGAATGAAGTGCTGCGTCTGACCACCGCCTGCTCCGTGGAAGTGACTGGCATCATCGCCGAATCCCAGGGCAGCGGCCAGGCTTTCGAACTGCAGGCCACCGATGTGAAGGTCGTCGGCTGGGTCGAAGATCCCGATACCTACCCGATGGCCGCCAAGCGCCACAGCATCGAGTACCTGCGTGAACAGGCTCACCTGCGCCCGCGCACCAACATCGTGGGTGCCGTGACCCGGGTTCGCCACTGCCTGGCGCAAGCTATCCACCGCTTCTTCCACGAAGAGGGCTTTGTCTGGGTTGCGACCCCGCTCATCACCGCCTCTGATACCGAAGGGGCCGGCGAGATGTTCCGTGTCTCTACCCTGGATCTGGAAAACCTGCCGCGTACCGACGCCGGCAAGGTGGACTACAACGAAGATTTCTTCGGCAAAGAGGCCTTCCTGACCGTATCCGGCCAGCTGAACGCCGAAACCTATGCCTGCGCCCTCTCCAAGGTCTATACCTTCGGGCCGACCTTCCGCGCTGAAAACTCCAACACCAGCCGTCACCTGGCCGAGTTCTGGATGGTTGAGCCGGAAGTGGCCTTCAACAATCTGGAAGATAACGCCGCCCTGGCCGAAGCCATGCTGAAGTATGTCTTCAACGCCGTCCTGACCGAGCGTCGCGACGATCTGGAGTTCTTTGCCCAGCACGTAGACAAGGATGCCATCGGCCGTCTGGAGCGTTTCGTCGCCTCCGACTTCGCCCAGATTGATTACACAGATGCCATCGAAGTGCTGAAAAACTGCGGCAAGAAGTTCGAGTTCCCGGTCTCCTGGGGTATCGATCTCTCCTCCGAGCACGAACGCTATCTGGCCGAGGAGCACTTCAAGTCTCCGGTGGTGGTGAAGAACTATCCGAAAGATATCAAGGCCTTCTACATGCGCCTCAACGACGACGGCAAGACCGTTGCCGCGATGGACGTACTGGCACCGGGCATCGGCGAGATCATCGGTGGCTCCCAGCGTGAAGAGCGTCTGGAGGTACTGGATGCCCGCCTGGCCGAGATGGGCCTGAAGCAGGAAGATTACTGGTGGTATCGCGATCTGCGCCGCTACGGCACAGTCCCGCACTCCGGCTTCGGTCTGGGCTTCGAGCGTCTGGTGGTTTACGTGACCGGTATGGGCAACGTCCGCGACGTGATCCCGTTCCCGCGAACTCCGCGTACCGCCGAGTTCTGATCAGCGGCATATTGCCACTACATTGCAAAAGCCGTCCTCAGGGTCGGCTTTTTTATTACCCCCGTTATGGGTAATACTCAGAACCAATCGACACAAGGAATGGGTCGTTCATGGGATATCGTCGGCTTCTGACACTCTTGCTGCTCTGGCTCCCCCTGCAATTGCGGGCAGAACCCGTGCACCTGACCACCCTGGAGTGGCCCCCCTATACCAGCCAGCATCTCCCTGATGGTGGCCTTACCGGCCATATCGTCAAGCGTGCATTTGCCGAAGCGGGGCTGGAGGTTCAGTTTGACTTCTACCCCTGGCATCGAGCCATGTTGCTGGCATCCGATCCCGCCCAGCACTACAGCGGCTACTTCCCCAAATACTTCGCCGATGATCTGGATAAACGGTGGTATATTTCCACCAGCGTGGGCAGTAGTGTGCTGGGCATGGCGCAGCAAGCCGGCCCCCCTATCCACTGGCAGCGACTCGAAGATCTCGCTTCCTACCGGATTGGGGTCGTCGCAGGTTATATCAATACCCGTGAATTTGATGCCCTGATGGCCAGCAAGCGCCTCAACACCTTTGCCGTGGACGACGATCACCTCAACCTGCGAAAATTGCAGCGCGACCGGCTCGATCTGGCCGTGATCGACCGGGATGTTTTCTACTGGCTCACCTATCACGATGACAAACTCCACCCCGAACAGCTGCAGTTCAACCCGAAGATCCTCGGGTACAAGAGCCTGCACATCATGTTCCGTCCCGATCAACAGCAACTGCAACAGCGAGTGAACAATGCGCTAGCCAGACTCGATATCAAGCAGCTGAGCGAACAGTATCAGCGTCGCTATCTGCTATCAGCACCCGCCCCCCGATGAGCAGAGTCGCAGAACACCCCATTTGTCAAAAAAGATATCTTTAACCCGTGTTTTTACAGCCTCTTCTCCCCTGACCCGGGCCTTTTTCCACAACTTCCTTACCAACGCATTCCCCATCACAACGCCTCTGGTTGCACTCTGATGGGCTGGCCCCGAGTGATACCACTTGGTGACAAAAATGATGTTTTTGTTAGTACGTGGTTTTTAAGTGGTTTAATCAAAAATTCATCGAGTTATTGAAGTAACTCAATTTTTTCACTTTTTCAGGGGAGCAGAATAGCAACTAACCCTTTCGGGCTAAATAAAACAGACAATGACAATTCATGGTTCAGGCTACCCGCGGCAATATGGGTTGAATCACACGAGGTAACGGAATGATCTTGATGGAATTTTTAGTGGTACTCGGCTGCTTGCTGCTGGGTACCCGCTTTGGGGGCATGGGACTCGGTCTCATCAGTGGTATCGGTCTCTTCCTGCTGACCTTCGTCTTCGGCCTAGTGCCGGGCGAACCGCCTGTTCAGGTAATGCTGACCATTCTGGCGGTGATCGGCTGTGCCGCCACCCTGCAGACTGCCGGTGGCCTTAACCTGATGATGCAAGTGGCCGAGCGTCTGCTGCGCCGTCACCCGCAATACATCACTATCCTGGCGCCGCTCACCACCTGGACCCTCACCTTCCTGTGCGGTACCGGCCACGTGGTCTACACCATGTTCCCCATCATCGCTGACATCGCGCTGCAAAAGAACATCCGTCCCGAGCGCCCGATGGCTGTCGCCTCCGTTGCCTCCCAGATGGCCATCTGCGCCTCCCCGGTCTCCGTTGCTGTGGTCTCCATGGTCTCCATTCTGGCGGCTGGTCACGGTATCGGTCAGGCTTACGGCCTGCTCGACATCCTGATGATCGCCATCCCCTCCTCCCTGACCGGTGTCATCGTGGCAGCCCTGTGGAGCCTGCGTCGCGGCAAGGATCTGGACAAGGACGAAGAGTTCCAGGCCAAGATCAAAGACCCAGAGCAGCGCGCCTTCATCTACGGCGGTGGTGAAACCCTGCTCAACACCAAGTTCCCGAAAGAGGCCTACTGGTCTACCTGGATCTTCTTCGCCGCCATCGCCGCCGTGGTATTGCTCGGTGCCAACGAAGGTCTGCGTCCGGTGTTCACCATCAAGGACAAAACTGGCCCGCTCTCCATGAACCTGGTGATCCAGATGATGATGCTGATCGCCGGTGCCATCATACTGATGCGCTGCAAGGTCAAGCCGGGCGAGATCGCCAACGGTGCCGTCTTCAAGGCGGGTATGGTCGCCATCTTCTCCGTATTCGGGGTGGCATGGATGAGTGAGACCTTCTTCCAAGCTCACATGCCGCTGCTCAAAGAAACCCTGGCCCACGTGGTACAGGCCCAGCCCTGGACCTACGCCCTGGTGCTGTTCCTTATCTCCAAGCTGGTGAACAGCCAAGCCGCAGCCCTCACCGCTATCGCCCCCATGGGTCTGGCGCTGGGTGTCGAGCCCAAGCTGCTGATTGCCTTCCTGCCAGCGAGCTACGGCTACTTCGTGCTGCCGACCTACCCGAGCGATCTGGCCTGTATCGGTTTCGACCGCTCCGGCACCACCCGCATCGGCAAGTTCATCATCAACCACAGCTTCATCATTCCAGGGCTGATCGGGGTGGTGACCTCCTGCTCGCTGGGCTTTATCCTCACCAGCATCCTGCTCTAATCGCAGCGGTGTTTACCACGCTATTGCAATACAGGCCCCCGCTTCGGGGGCCTGCTTTTTTCCAGCTCCGTTACCTCAACCACTTCCCCGCCGCCATTTCCGGACACTATGCCTTTACCTCTGCCCCCGCCGCTGGGTAGCATGCCCCCTCGTTCACCACCGGAATCTCATCCATGTCTCGCGTCATCCTGCTCTGGAGCGGTGGCAAAGATGCCATGCTGGCTCTCTGTCATGCCCGTCAAGCGGGCCATCAGGTGGTGGCACTGGCCAGCTTTGCGCCGCCAGAGCCCCGATTTCTCGCTCACCCCTTGCCGCTGGTGCGCCGTCAGGCGGAAGCCCTCGGGCTGCCCCATCTGCTGGTCACCATAGAAGCGCCGTTCGATCTCGGTTATGAGCGGGAACTGGCACGGCTCAAGGAGGAGTGGCAACTCGATGGCGTAGTCACCGGCGATATCGACAGCGTGGGGGGCGCACCAAACTGGATCCGCGAACGCTGCCGCCCGCTCGGGCTCACCGTCCATACCCCGCTCTGGCAGCAATCTCGCCAAGCCTTGCTGGCGGATATGCTGGCCCGCGGCATCGTCGCCCACCTCTCCTGCATCGATACCCGGGTGCTGGCCCCCGAGTGGACTGGACGCCCCCTCGATGCCGCCACCCTCTGCGAGCTACAACAACTGGCCGAGCGCGAGGGCTTCGATGCCTGCGGCGAGCAGGGGGAGTACCACACCATGGTGACTGACGGCCCGGGCTTTGCCGCCCCGCTGCGCCTCGATGGCTGGCAGGTAGCACGGCAGGATCATCTGGCCTATCTGGCTGAGCCACAGGGGTAACGGCCTCAAGCCATCTGGCGCGCTCGTTCAGGGACGCGCGAAAAATCGAGATAAAAAAAGGGAGGCAACAGCCTCCCGTTTGGAGTGGAGCGGACCAATTTTGAGCGGGCCATGATGACCCGAACAAGGGATAAACCGGCTTATTTCGCCAGCTTGCCCAGCACCCGCTGCAGCAGGCGGATGCGCGGCTCGATGCTGTCCAGCAGCAGGAATTCCGCCTCCGAGTGAAAACCGCCCCCCATGGGGCCGAAACCATCGAGGGACGGCACCCCCGCGGCGGCGGTAAAGTTGGCATCCGAACCGCCACCGGCCTCCAGCCAGTTGAAGGAGATCCCCTCCTCTTTCGCAGCCGCCTCCACCAGCGCCATCACAGCTTCTGTATCGCCGCTCGGGCGCATCGCCGGCTTGAAGGTCTGGCGATCCACCTCGACCCGACAGCCCGCAAGGAAGGGGTTGTTGGCCATAAAGGTGAGCCGCTCGTGCACCGCAGCGGCCTCTTCGTTACTCCAGAAACGCAGATCGACGATTGCCTCGGCAAAGTCGGGCACCACGTTAACGCCGGTGCCGCCCTGTACCACGCCGACGTTCATGGTGGTGCCCGTGGTCATGTTGACCTGCTCGTTAATGGCCAGCACCCAATGCGCCAGCTCGGTGATGGCGGAGATCCCTTCGGTCAGGGCCGAACCGGCGTGGGACGCCTTGCCGTGAAAGGTGATGCGGTACTTGGCATTGCCCTTGCGGGCGCTGATGAGATCCCCGTTGGGGCGCGCCGCTTCGGCCACCAGCACGCAGCCGCTCTGTTTGGCCTTCTCCACCAGCCAATCTTTCGACCAGGGGGAGCCAATCTCTTCGTCGCAGTTGCAGCAGACCAGCACCTTGAGCTTGGCCAGCTGCACCGGATCCATCTCTTTAAGTGCATACCAGATAGAGAGCAGGCCACTCTTCATGTCCGAGACGCCGGGGCCAAAGGCTTGATTGCCTTCGATTTGCAACGGGCGCTTGGCCGCTGTTCCCTCGGGGAAGACGGTATCCATGTGGCCGCACAGCATCACGTCGTAGTGATCGGCACCCGGCGCATTGGTGATCTCGAGGCAGGGGCCGCACTCGGCAGCAAACTGGTGGCGGGTCACCTGCCAGCCGATGGCCTCATATTTCTCGGTCATGATGTCGGCCACTTTCGCTACCCCGGCCGGGGTGCGGGTGCCGCAATCAAGGTTGATAAGGGGAGCAAGATCCGCCAGATAGGCATCCAGGGAAAAGGTGTTGCGAGAGTCTGTCATTGTCGTCTCCTGAGGCGAGAGGGTGAGCCTCCCGTCCGACGGCCAAATGAAGGCAGCGGACGACCCATGCCGTCCGCTGCCCGGTTACATAAACAGCAGATAGTTGAGGGTCAGCGCCGTCACCAGCGCACCCGCCATCGGCACGCTGGTGCGCTTGACCACGGTAAAGGGCGATACCTTGGCAATCCCCGCACAAGCGATAAGTACCGCTGCGATGGGAGAGACGGTACGGCCGATACTGGAAGCGAGCTGCATCGGCAGCAGCATGGTCACCGCAGGTACGCCAAACTTGGCCGCCACCGCCGGTGCCAGGGTCGAGAAGCTGAGGAACGCCGCATTGCCGGAGCCCATGATGACCGCCGCCACCATGATCAGCGCCACCATCACCAGCGTCATCAGACCGCTGCCGATACCGGCATTGCTGGCAGAGTGCAGCAGGGTATCGATGGCACCGATGGCCTTGAGGGATTCGGCAAACAGCTCGGCACAGACAATGAGCGCCACCACGGGGCCAAACACCTTGCCCATGCCATCGAGGAAGCTGGAGAGCCCGGCAAACGCGGTACGCACCGAGCGGCTACGCAGCAGCTCGCACAGCATGCCGATAAAGACCGACAGCAGCATGGCCACCTCCACGCTCATCTTGATGTCGCTCACCAGCAGCTTGGAGAAGGTCATCATCAGCACGAAGGGGATGATCGGCAGCAGGGCATACCAGGTGGGCGCCTGCACGCTCTCGGTGCCCTGTTCGTCCAGCTCGGCGTGATCGCCGCGATGGAGCGCAGGATCCCAGCCATCCTTGCGATCGCAGTGACGCTGCCAGAAGAAGTGCAGCACCATGGTCACCAGCAGCATGGGGGCCACCAGCCAGATCTGGTAGTCAACGAAATAGCTGGTCGGATCCATGCCGGATTGGCCGGCGGAGAAGATGGCGTTGGTCTGGGTCGGGCCAATTTCAAACGCCTGTGAGGTGGCGATGACACCACAGGCGGAGGCCGGGCTGATGCCGAGGTTGCGCATCACCGGATACATGGTGACCATCAACAGCAGGCCAAGGCCGGTGGCGGAGGTGACGAACAGGGAGACAAAGACCGCCACCAGATAACAGATGGAGAGCATCAGGTAGCTGGACTGGATGCCTGCCACCGGTTTGACCGCCACCCGCACCAGCGCCTGGGAGGCCCCGATATGGGACATGTAGGTGGCAAAACCCGCCACCGCCATAATGGTGAGGCCGAGGCCCGCCGCGCGGTAGGAGAAGATCCCCTTGAACACTTCAAACAGGTCGAACAGGGCGAAGCCGGTGCTCTTGTCAGCGGGGAGAATAGGGTGCAGCCCCAACCAGTAGGCCACCGCAAAAATGGCCATGCCCGCCAGCGCCAGCACCGCCTGCGGGTTGTAATCCTTGATGATGCCGTAGACCACGGCGACCAGAACGAGCAAGACGAATAAAAGTTCCAATATTCACTCCTGATAAATTTATCGAAGAGCGAAATCTAGTGATCTGACCACTGTTTGCCTTTGATCCCTATCAATAAAGGTGCCGTCACCGTGATTCATTAGCATAATATGTCGGCCATGTAACAATTTTTCGTTATTTCAACTACCGGAAAACCTTTATCACCCCATATCCGGGAATTGTGTGACGCGACTCCCCTCTTTTTTGCGTTGGATCAACATATGACGGCGCCGAACTGGCGAAGATGCGCTTCGACATATAGCGACCATTTCGCGCCGGAGAGAGTTATGACAAGCCAAGCCACCGCAGGTGCTTCGACCTGCGACTACAAGCTGTGGGACATCCTCGTCGAGTCTGCAAAGGAACGCACTACCATTCGTTACTCCAAACTGGCCAAGCAGGCCGGGCTGGAGCAGTGCCAGGATGAACTGCGCACCCTGCTGCAACGCATCCGCATGTACTGCACCGAAAACAACCTGCCGATCCTCTCCGCCATCGTGGTGGACGACGTGGGCAAATACACTGGCCTCTCTTCCAGCCTGCCTGATGCCCCCTGGGAACGGGCCCGGGTCTTTGACCATGAGTGGACCACCCTGCACTGATTGAGGTGCTTGATGATGCCGACCCAAACGCGCCCGCTGGCGCGTTTTGGCTATCTGGCGTTTGCCCCCCTTCTCTTTTTCTCCTGCAATAGTCACTCTTCTCCCGTAATACCCAACCCCATCGGGCATACCCGCCGCACTGCTTCTGATCTTGAGCTCAAAATCGCCGTTCAGGTGTGACCAGTTCCGGTAAAACCCGCGAGCCAGACCATCGGCGTTGCCATGGGATTGCCACAATGCCAGAATCGGGACCTTGCACTGCGTTGATTCGGATTTTCGGGCACGGCCACGGCCAGCGCCCACAAGAGAAGGACTCCCCATGGCCATCACCCTCTATGGCATCAAGAACTGCGACACCATCAAGAAAGCCCGCAAGTGGCTGGATGAGGCCGGTATCGACTACCGCTTTCACGACCACCGCGCCGACGGCCTGAACCCGGACGATCTGGACAGCTGGCTGGCAAAACTCGGCTGGGAAGCCCTGCTCAACAGTCGCGGCACCACCTTCCGCGCCCTGCCGGATGAGGCCAAACAGGGGCTGGATACCGCCAAGGCGCGCGCCCTGCTGCTGGAACATCCGGCCATGATCAAGCGCCCGCTGCTCGACCGTGACGGCGAACTGACTCTGGGTTTCAAGGCTGATCACTACCAATCCCTCTTCTCCCGTTAAGGACAACTAAGGACAACTGATGTCGGATGTCATCGCACTGGCCAAGGATCTGATCCGCCGCCCCTCCGTTACCCCCCTCGATGAAGGGTGCCAGACCCTGATGGCGGAGCGCCTCGCCAGGATCGGGTTCGTTATCGAGCCCATGGTGTTTGAGGACACCACCAATCTCTGGGCCCGCCGTGGCAGCGAGGGGCCACTGTTCTGCTTCGCCGGTCACACCGACGTGGTGCCCGCCGGGCCGCTGGACAAATGGCACACCCCGCCGTTCGAGCCGACCATCAAGGATGGCGTGCTCTACGGACGCGGCGCCGCCGACATGAAGGGCTCGCTGGCGTCCATGGTGGTGGCGGTCGAGCGCTTCGTGGCCGAGCATCCGGATCACACCGGGTCCATCGCCTTTCTCATCACCTCCGATGAGGAGGGGCCCTTTATCAATGGCACCACCCGGGTGATCGACACCCTGGAGGCCCGCAACGAGAAGATCCGCTGGTGCATCGTCGGCGAGCCCTCCTCCACCACCGTGGTGGGGGATGTGGTGAAGAACGGCCGCCGCGGCTCCATCACCGGCGATCTGCTGGTGCGCGGGGTGCAGGGCCATGTGGCCTATCCCCATCTGGCTGACAACCCCATTCACAAAGCCGCGCCAGCGCTGGCCGAGCTTGCCGCCACCGTGTGGGATGAGGGCAACGCCTACTTCCCCCCCACCAGCTTCCAGATCGCCAACATCTCGGCCGGTACCGGCGCCTCCAACGTCATTCCGGGCGAGCTGCAGGTGCAGTTCAACTTCCGCTTCAGCACCGAACTGACCGACATGGATATCCGCGAGCGGGTCGAAGCGTTGCTGGATAAGCATGGCCTCGATTATCAGCTGAGCTGGACCCTCTCCGGCCAGCCCTTTCTCACCGATACTGGCGCGCTGCTCGATGCGGCCGTGGCGGCCATCGAACAGGTTAATGGTCAGCGACCGGCCCTGCTCACCACCGGCGGCACCTCCGACGGGCGCTTTATCGCCCCCACCGGCGCCGAGGTGATTGAGCTTGGCCCCGTCAACGCCACCATTCACAAGGTGAACGAGTGCGTGAAGGCGGACGATCTGGATCTGCTGGCGGACATGTACCAAGGGGTGCTCGAGAGATTGCTGGCATGACGCAGGAACAACTGCTGGGGCTCGACGAGAGTCACCTAATTCTGGTGGGGCGCGGCCCCCATCGTCTGACCGCCGCCACCGCGGCGGCCTTCAACGACATGCAGGTGGCGGCCGCCTACGAGGGGTTCAACCTGCAGGCGGCCTCCAGCTGGCGCAGCTTCGAGCGCCAGCTCGCCATCTGGAATGGCAAGTGGCGCGGCGAACGGCCACTGCTCGATGCCCACAGCCAGCCCATCGACGCCCTGCAACTGGGCGACGAGGAGCGCCTCCACGCCATCCTGCGCTGGAGCGCCCTGCCCGGCACCAGCCGTCACCACTGGGGGACCGATCTCGATATCTACGACCCGGACTGCCTGCCCGCCGATACCAAACTGGCGCTGGAGCCCTGGGAGTATGAAGCCGGGGGCTGGTTTGCAGACTTGAGCGAGTGGCTCAGCGATCATATGAGCGACTTCGGCTTCTTCCTCCCTTATGCCAAGCCGGTCGGGGCAGAGAGCGGGGTCGCCTACGAGCCCTGGCATATCAGCTTCTCGCTGGAGTCCGATGAGCAGCGGCTCGATCCCGCGGCACTGGCGCTTTGTCTGCAACAGGCGGATATTGAAGGCAAGTCGACCATATTGGCCAATCTTGATGAGATTTTGGCCCGTTATGTCACCACCTGTCCTGACGAAAGGAAAATCCCATGAATCTCTGGCTGTGGATAGGGTTGCCGCTGCTGTTCCTGCTCGGGCTGTTTCTCAATGCCATCAAAGACATGAAACGGCTGGAGAAACAGTTGCCCAACTACAAGGACAAGATCCGCGAAGTGAAGGATGACGAGGACGACTGAATCCCGCCCCATCCCTTGGGGAGCGCCCTTGTGCTCCCCTCTCCCTCTGCTGTGCCGTTTCGCTTTTCCCCACCAGCTCCTCCCTGCGCATCCTGAAATCGACGCTCCTTTGACTCCGCTTTCGTTAACCTCGTCACAGTCAGAATATGGCGCGGCCATGCTGAAAAAAGGGATGAAAAATGTAAGAAAGTGCAAATTGATGCACAAATAAGCCACACAAGGGGGGCCTAACTGCATATAATGTGCCTACTTTGCACATTACCAGGAAGGAGTTCGCCCTTGGATGCCGCTACCATCAACAGTTTCTTTTTTGTCGCTGCCCTGTTGGTGGGAGCCAGCGTACTGTTGAGCGCCCTCTCTTCCCGCCTCGGTATTCCCATTCTGGTTATCTTCCTCGCCGTCGGCATGCTGGCCGGTGAAGATGGCCCCGGTGGCATCCACTTCGCTGACTACTCCATCGCCTATCTGGTGGGCAACCTGGCGCTCGCCATCATATTGCTTGACGGCGGCATGCGCACCCGGGTCTCCTCGTTCCGGGTCGCGCTCTGGCCTGCCTTGTCGCTGGCGACGGTCGGGGTGGCTATCACCACCGGCCTGACGGGGCTCGCCGCTGCCTGGTTGTTTGACCTCAACCTGATGCAGGGGATGCTGATCGGCGCCATTGTTGGCTCCACAGATGCGGCGGCGGTCTTCTCCCTGCTTGGCGGACGCAGTCTCAACGAGCGGGTGAGCGCGACGCTGGAGATAGAGTCAGGCAGCAACGATCCCATGGCGGTGTTTCTCACCGTCACCCTGATCGAGGTGCTGGCCACCGCCCAGCAAGGGCTGGATGGGGGCTTCCTGCTGCTGCAACTGGTCAAGCAGTTTGGTCTTGGCGCCGGGATCGGCCTTGGCGGCGGCTGGCTGCTGTGGCGCCTCATCAACACAGCCCGCTTG
Source organism: Aeromonas sp. 600948 (assembly GCF_049174875.1). Lineage (NCBI taxonomy): Bacteria > Pseudomonadati > Pseudomonadota > Gammaproteobacteria > Aeromonadales > Aeromonadaceae > Aeromonas > Aeromonas sp. 600948. The sequence continues at coordinate 206,168 of NZ_JAAKTY010000003.1, read as the reverse complement.
GCGCCGGGGCTCTATCCGCTGCTCACCGTCAGCGGCGGTCTGCTGATCTTCGCCCTCACCACGGCGGTCGGTGGCAGCGGCATTCTCGCCATCTATCTCACCGGTCTGTTGCTCGGTAACCTCGCCCTGCGCAGCCGCAGCACCACATTGTCGGTGCTGGACGGTCTGACCTGGCTCAGCCAAATCGGCATGTTTCTGGTGCTGGGGCTGCTTGCCTCCCCCCACAAGCTGCTGCCCATCGCCCTGCCCGCGCTGGCGCTGGCGATGTGGATGATCCTGTTTGCCCGCCCGGTGTCGGTCTGGATCGGGCTGCTACCGTTCAAGAACTTCGCCCCCCGCGAGCGCTGGTTTATCTCCTGGGTTGGCCTGCGCGGCGCCGTGCCCATCATTCTGGCGGTGTTCCCCATGATGGCGGGGCTGCCCAACGCCCAGCTCTACTTCAACGTCGCCTTCTTTGTAGTACTGGTCTCGCTGATTTTGCAGGGCAGCTCGCTACCGCTGGCCTCAAAACTGGCGCGGGTGGAGGTACCGGCACCGCCGTCGCCCATCAACCGCTCGGGGCTCGAAATCGATCTCGACAGCCAGTGGGAGACCTTCGTCTACCAGCTGGGGGAAGAGAAGTGGTGCATCGGCTCGCCACTGCGGGATCTGCAGATGCCCACCGGCACCCGGATCTGCGCCCTGTTTCGTGGCCGCGAGCTGCTCCACCCCTCGGGTAGTACCTGTCTGCAGGCCGATGACATCCTCTGCGTCATCGGTCACGAACGTGACCTCCCCGCCCTCGGTCAGCTCTTTAGTCAGGCACCGGAGCAAGATCTCGGCCCCCGCTTCTTCGGTGACTTCCTGCTGGAAGCGGCGGCACGGCTGGTGGATCTCGCCCCTCTTTACGGGCTGGATGTGAGCGAGGTGGCGGATCAGACACTGGGCGATTTTATTGCCAGTCAGTTGGGCGATAATCTGGTGGTCGGTGACAACATCGAATGGCAGGGCCTGATCTGGACCGTGGCCGAAATGGACGAGAGCGTGCCGAGCAAGATCGGGGTGCGCTTTCAGGAAGAGGACCCGGTCTGACTGACCGTCCCGTATCAAGTCCCCAGCAAGAAGGGAGAGAGTTATGCCATATCAAAGTTTGCTGTCCGGCCCCCTGCCCCCCGCTGCCAATCTGGGGGTCATTGAAGGCTTTTTTGGCAAGGGATGGAGCTGGCAGGCCCGCGCCCGCTACGCCCAGTGGCTGCCGCGCCACGGCTACGGCTTCTATATCTACGCCCCGAAAGAGGATGGCTATCTGCGCAAGCACTGGGCACTCCCCTGGCCCGAGCAGCAGCTGGCGGATCTCGCCGAACTGGCACGCCAGTGCCGTGCCAACGGGCTCGCCTTCGGAGTGGGCTTGAGCCCCATGGGGGCGCATCACGACTATGATCGCAAGCGCCCGGCGCTGCTCGAGAAGGTGCGCCTTATCGACGAAGTGCTGCAGCCCGACATTCTGGCGGTACTGTTTGACGACATGAAGGGGGATACCCCGGATCTGGCCCGGCACCAGCTCACCATCGCCCACGACATTGCGGCCCACAGCAAGGCGACCCGCCTCATCTTCTGCCCCAGCTACTACTCGACCGATCCGGTGCTGGAGAAGGTGTTCGGCGCCATGCCACCGCGCTATCTGGAGGAGATTGGCGAGCAGCTCGACCGCCGCTTCGAGATCTTCTGGACCGGCCCCAAGGTCTGCTCGACCGAGTATCCGGCGGTACACCTCAAGCAGGTGACCGAGCTGCTCGGCCGCAAGCCCTTCCTGTGGGACAACTACCCGGTCAACGATGGCAGCAAGGCAAGCAGCTATCTCTATCTGCGTGCCTTCGAGAACCGCCCCGCCGAGCTGGCGGATCTGCTCTCTGGCCACGCGGTCAACCCGATGAAGCAGGCGGCACTCTCCGCCCTGCCGCTCGCCACCCTGCCGATGAGCTACAAGCTCGGCAAGCAGTATGATCCCGACAAGGCGCTGCACGCCTCCCTCAACGCCACCTGCGGCCCGCAGATCTCGGCGATGATTGAGGCCGACCTGCCGCTGTTTCAGGATCTGGGGCTGGCCCGACTCACTCCCGAGCAGATTGCCGCCCTCAAGACACGCTACCTACCGTTTCGCGATCAGGCTTGCGTCGATGAAATCGTGCGCTGGCTGGACGGCGAGTATGTGTTCGACCCGGACTGCCTGACCGATTAAACCGCCCCGCGGGGTTGGAAGGAGGTTGTATGGATGCACACCTGCTTTATCAGAATCTGGCGGTGATCGCCGCCTTTTTACTGCTCTACAGCCTGATCGCGGGGCGCTTCGAGTCAAAACTGGTCAACGGCCCCCTGCTCTTTCTGCTGACCGGCTGGCTGCTGGGGCCGGGAGGGCTGGAGTTGCTCTCCCTCTCCATCGACAGCGCCGGCATCAAGCTGCTGGCAGAGCTGACGCTGGTGATCGTGCTGTTCAACGATGCCGCCAACACCAACTGGCAGGTGCTGCTGGCCAACCGCCAGCTCCCCATCCGGCTGCTGCTGATCGGCCTCCCCCTCACCCTGCTCTGTGGCGCCCTGTTTGGTCACTGGCTTTTCCCTGACCTGCCGCTGCTGGAGATGGCCATCCTCTCCACCATTCTCGCTCCCACCGATGCGGCGCTCGGCAAGGCGGTGGTGAGCAACCCGGCCGTACCGGCACCACTGCGCGAAGGGCTCAATCAGGAGAGCGGCCTCAACGACGGCATCTGTGTGCCTGTGCTGCTTCTGCTGCTGGCCCTTATCGCCCCCACAGAGCAGCACGCAGGCACAGCCACGCTGGCCATCACCCTGATGCTGGAGGAGATCGGCATTGGCCTCCTGGTCGCTTTTGTACTGACCAGCCTAACCATACGGCTGCTGAAAATCTCCTATCTCAACGGCTGGCAACTGCCGCTCTGGCGCCAGCTCACCATGCCGGGACTGGCCCTGCTCTGCTTTGCGCTGGCCCAGAGTCTGGGGGGGAGCGGCTTTATCGCCGCCTTTGTCGGCGGTCTCTTTATCGGGCGCAGACTCGGTGAACACAAGCACGCCTATATGGACAGTTGCGAAGGCTACGGCGACCTGCTCTCCGTGGTGATCTGGATGGTGTTTGGCGCAACTCTGCTCCCCATGTTGTCGGAGCTGATGCACTGGCAATACTGGCTCTATGCCATTGCCAGCCTCACCCTGCTGCGGATGGTGCCGGTCTGGCTGAGCCTGCTCGGCACCGGCCTCAAGCCAGAGCTCAAGCTCTTTATCGGCTGGTTCGGCCCGCGGGGCCTTGCCAGTATCGTCTTTGCAGTGATGGTGCTGCAAAACCAGCCTGCCCTGATTGGCCAGCGCCCCATCATCGCCACTGTGCTCTGCACCATCATATTGAGCGTGCTGCTGCATGGCATCACCGCCAACCCCTGGGTCGCACGTTTCAAACCCCGCTGAACCACTTGGCACTCATAAAAAATGCCACCGACCGGTGGCATTTTTCTTGTCTGGTGGGGGTCACTAACAGCGCTTAACCAAGCGCCAGCCAGACTCCCACCCCCAGCATCAGAGTACCGGCGATGCGGTTCATCAGGGTGACGTTGCCGCTCTTGGCGAGGAAGTGGCGCAGGGTGCGGCCACCGCTGGCGTAGAGCAGCAGGCAGGAGAATTCGATGACCAGAATAAGCGCCACCAGCGCAGTGATCTGCGGCACCATCGGCTTGCTGGCCGAAATGAACGGTGGCAGCAGGGAGATCATGAAGGCCCACCCCTTGGGGTTGGCAATGGCGGTGACGAAACCCTGCACCGCCAGTCCCATGGCGCTGGTCTGCTGACCGGACGAAAGATCCGCCGGAATGGCCATCTTCCCCTTGGCCTGCCACATCTGGATTCCGAGCCAAACCAGATAGGCGCCCCCCACATATTTGAAGGCGGCAAAGATCCCCGGATAGTTGAGCATGATGGCAGCCACCCCGATCACCGACAGCACCGAGACCAACCCGACTCCGATCAGCTCCCCCCACATCATGTGCAGGGTACGGCGCACCCCCAGGCTCATCCCCAACGTCATCGACAGGGTCATGCACATGCCGGGGGTCACCGAGACAAAGAAAAAGGTCGGGATAAACAGGGCCAGAATGGCCGGATCGATCCAGCTGGACACTACACACCTCCATACGCCAAGAGCGGGGAATCACGAAAACGGGACAGGATTGACTCAATCCGGCCAGTTGTACCACATATTCAGGGGATCAAGCGTTCAATCATGCATATATGACGCCTTTTTCACAAGGAAAAAGCTTTTCTTCAGCAAATTTCAGCAATAAAAGCCTGTGACAGCTCCTGACGTAGGTGTGTAATATGTCGGCTCCTCCCATTTCGGATTAGAGCCATTTATGTCATTGAATAATCTATCAATACGTGTCCAGGTCCTGATACCGCTGCTGCTGGCCAGCCTGCTGATGATGGTGATGATTGCCATCAGTAAACAGGGGCTGGATGAAGCCATCAATGACATAGATGAGACGACCCAGAGCGTGGTCCAGCACAAGGACGATATTGCCAAACTGATCCACGCCACCTACCGGCTGCGCACCAGCGCCATCTATGGCCTCTACGATGCCAAGCTGTTTGCCGCACTACCTGCGAACCTCAACAGCGCTGAGCAGGAGATCAACACCATTCTCGGCCGTCTGGTGCTCCCCGGTGCCGAGCAGGATAACCGGCAGGTCGCTGCCGCCCTGCAGGCCTACCTCAGCCATACCCGCAGCAACATGCTGCCGCTGCTGGCGCAAAAACATCAGGGTGGCGGCGATCCGGTCGCCTACGAGGCGGCCCGCCTCCATTTCCGCGAGCTGGGTGAACAGCTGATCAAACAGATCGACAGCATGTCGGCCCACATCAACCAGCTGATCCAGCAAGAGCTGGCCGACGAGCAGGCTCACTACGACGCAACCCTGCTGCGTACCCTGCTGCTCACCGCCGGTACCCTACTGGCGGCGCTGATCTGTGGCTGGGTCCTCTCCGGTCGCATCGTCAGCCCCATCGGTCAGTTGCAAGAGGTGATGCACGCCGTGGCGCAAGGGCGCTTCAACGTGCGCGCCAAAGCGGATGGCAACAACGAGCTGACCCGTCTGGCCAAAGATATCAACCTCACTCTGGGGCAACTTGGTAGCACCATCGAGAACCTGACCGGGATCAGCAACAGCGTCGCCTCCGCCGCCACCGAGCTGGCCGCCGTGATGACCCAGGCTGAAGCCAACGCCCAGCAGCAGCACAGCGAGATCGAACAGGTCGCCTCCGCCGTGACCGAACTCTCCAGCACAGCAGACAACGTCAACCACAACGCCGCCATCGCCGACGAGCTGGCGCGGGATGCCAATGGCCGGGTCGAACAGGGGCTCGCCCTCTTTACCGAAAGCATCGCCGCCAATAGCCGGATGGCAGGCAGTCTGGAAGATGCTGCCGCCATCGTGGCTCAGCTCAAATCCCAGTCCGAGCAGATCGGCAAGGTAATTGAAGTGATCCAGGGGATCTCCGAGCAGACCAACCTGCTGGCGCTCAATGCCGCCATCGAAGCGGCCCGTGCCGGCGAAACGGGTCGTGGTTTTGCGGTGGTGGCCGACGAGGTGAGAATGCTGGCAGCCCGTACCCAGGACTCCACCAAGGAGATCCAGGCCATCATCGAGCGGCTGCAGAGCCAGTCCCAATCCGCCAACAACGGCGTGCAGGAGACCCTGGAGATCCTCGGTCATAACCAACGCCTGTCAGCTCAGGTGCAGGATCTGCTGAGTGGCATTACCGGTGCCGTACGCCAGATCAACGACGCCAACGCCCAGGTCGCCACCGCAGCCGAGGAGCAGTCCTGCGTCACTGCCGACATCAATCGCAACATCACCAATATTCACGAGATCGTGAGCCAGAGTTCCGCCGGCATCAGCCAGAGCGCCAGTGCCAGCAACGAACTCTCCCAGCTCGCCGAGCAGCAACGCAAACAGCTGGCCCAATTCCAGCTGTAAGCGCACGACGTGAACCAGACAAAAAGGCCCGCAAGGGCCTTTCTGGTTGATGGAGCAATGGCTTTGTCTCTGTTTTAAACGCCATTTTTTGGCCGTTGGTGCCATAAGGGGCTGGGCTGCCCTGTCAAATATCGGTATGGTAGAGGCACGTTACTCCCCCCTCACGTGAGCACACCATGAGCCTGAGATTCAAGAAACCCGCTTTTATCGCCCTGGGGCTCATCGCCCTCATTTCCGCCGCCTGGCTCGACTACTACCTGCCGGAGCACACCATCGCCACCATCACAGGGGTCGAGGTGAAGCGCACCGACAAGGATGGCCCCATCAGCCAGAAGAACCCGGCTGACGGCCCCACCACCGACGTCTATTACATCTACACCGAGCGCCCCGGCGAGAAGATCCGGGTGTTTCGCAATGAAGATACCGAGTGGGGCTGGCCCTTCTACTTCAAATTCAACGCCGCCGACGTCCAGGCCAAGGCCAAGTCCATGGAGTTCGAGAAACGCCTGGCCATCATTACCTCCTACGGATGGCGCGTGAACATGTTCTCCATGTTCCCCAACGTCACCAAGATTGAGAGTACCGAGCCTGACGCCTCCACCTGGAGCTTCTTCCGCTGGTTCTGGTTCGGCCTCTGGGCGCTGGTGATGGGCAAAGCCGCCATCGCGACCTGGCGCTACTTCGATCGCCTTGAGGACGAGCTATGAGTGAGCCGAGCAAGACCCGCACCAGCTTCTACCGGCGGCTCTACGTGGCCTGGCTGATCAGCCAGGGCACAGATACGGTGCCTGCCATTATGGAGGCGACCGGCATGCCGCGCCGCACAGCGCAGGATACCCTGAGCGCGCTGGCCGAGCTCGACATCAGCTGCGCCTTCGAGCAGACCGAGGGGGCTCGCCACCTGCAGGGACACTACCGCATCAGCGACTGGGGCCCCATCAACCCAGCGTGGATCAAGGCTCAACTGCCGCTTATCAAAGAGACTTTGAGCTATCCCTGAAATGATGTCGAGTCAGGCCTGCGACTGGGGAACCTATTGCAATCCGGCATGGATCAAGGCCCAGCTGCCTCTTATCAAGGAGACGCTGAGCTATCCCTGATCAGGGCGCTAAGCAACAATAAAAAAGAGGGGCCAGCCGGCAAGGCTGGCCCCTCTATTTCAGGCCGATAGCATGACAGGTAGTCCTACTCAGGCATGGCCGAATCCTCAAGTTCCCCATCAGACTCGCCGCGGGTGCAATCGATGATGGAGCGCTTGGGGTTGTTGGGATCGCGCAAAAGCAGAGGGGCTGAGCCCTCGTCATGCTTCTGCTCGTCGCCAAACTCGCTGCCGTAGGCGTTATGGGTCAAGCGGCGGGCGTTGGCGATGGGGGTATCAACAAACAGGGCATGCACTTCGAAGCTGGAAGCGGGCACGATAAAGCCGACCACCGGCAAGCCGTGCAGCTCCTCGTGCACCTTGTACCAGGCAAAGCCATCACTCACCTTGTAGGGGGTGTAGTTGGCCAGTTGTAGATTGGCGGGCCTGCCCGTCTCATCCACATAGAGATCGGTAAATTCACAGGTCGCCAGCCCCTGCCACATCCGCTCGAATGGCGTCGCACAGCCTGTCAGTTGCAACCCGGCCAGCAGCACCAAGCCTCTCTTCCACATTCCCCGCCCCTTCTTGCAAAAATGAACCGGCGCTCAGTCAAACGCCCGCAGCCGCGTCACCAGCAGATCGATAAAGCCCGGACGATCCAGCCCCAACAATACCAGCGCATTGGCTGGCTTGCCGGTCAGACCATAACGATCCACCACCGTCATCCCCACTGTATGCTCACCCCGGGTCTCGATATCGACCCGGCACTCGACCCCGTGGAACAGCTCGGGAGCCAGCAACCAGGCAATGGTACAGGGGTCGTGGAGCGGTGCACCAGCAAATCCCCACTTGGGATCCCGATGGTAGATCATGAAAAAGTCGAGCAGCCCGGCCACGCACTGGGCCACCGGATTGGTGATGGCGCGCACCCGCTCGATATCCTCATCCATCACCTGCGCCTCATGGGTCACATCGAGGCCACACATGGTGATGGGGATACCCGACTTGAACACCATATCGGCAGCTTCCGGGTCCACATAAATATTGAATTCCGCGGCCGGGGTCCAGTTGCCGGCCCCTGCGGTGCCCCCCATCAAGACAATGCGGGCAATCTTGGGTTTGAGCTCGGGATGCGCCGCCAGCAGCAGGGCGATATTGGTCAGCGGCCCGGTCGGCACCAGGGTCACAGGTTCTAGGCTCTCGCGCAGACATTTGGCCATCAATTCAAGCCCAGTCATGGCCTGTGGCGCAAAGGCAGGATCAGACAGTTTGGGGCCATCGAGACCCGATTCGCCATGGACGTTGTCGGCGATGATCAACTCGCGGGCCAGCGGTTTCGGCGCCCCCGCCGCCACCGGAATATCGTCGCGCCCCAGCAAGGTGAGGATGCGCAGGGCATTGTTGAGGGTCTTGTCCGGTGTCTGGTTGCCCGCGCTGGTGGTGACCGCCAGCACCTTCAGTTCAGGGCTGGCCAGCGCCAGAATGAGGGCGATGGCGTCGTCGTGGCCGGGATCACAATCGAGAATAACGGGCAGTGTCATGGGATGAGTCCTTACAACATAACAGGGAGCCATACCTTAACAAGCAAGCCTCGGATTAACTCGGGAGGGGGTCACAAAACGGGGCCTTGTTGCTGACCTGGGCGGTTTGCACGGCACGCCACCTAGCTCAACACAGCTCACTATCAAAAGTTTGTATGGCGTCATGCCGTTCATTTTCCGAGGCAGCGCACCGCCCATTCGCCCGGCCGCGCCGGTTCGGGTATGATCGCACCCCATTTCCAGCCTGTGCCACCTATGTCCGTTATCGTCGACACCTTTATTGCCCCGCCCTGCAATGCCGCCATCGAGATCCTGTTCGAGGATGAACACCTGCTGTTCATCAACAAGCCGAGCGGCCTGCTGAGTCTGTCAGGCAAAAATCCGCAGAACCTCGACTCGGTGCACTATCGCTTGGTGCAGGATTACCCCGGCTGCACCCTGGTGCATCGCCTCGATTTTGGCACCTCAGGCATCATGGTGGTCGCCAGAAACAAGGCCATCAATGCCCTGCTCTGCCAGCAGTTCAGTCAACGGGCGGTGAGCAAGGCCTACAGCGCCCTGCTCTGCGGTCATCTGATTGACGACGAAGGAGTTATCGACGCCCCCATCGCCAAGGATCCGGCCCTCTTTCCGCTGATGAAGATTTGCGCCGCCAGCGGCAAACCCGCCCGCTCCCGCTATCGGGTGACTGAGCGGCTGACACAGCAGATGCAGGGGCAAACCGTTCCCCTGACCCGGGTGAGGTTGGTGCCAGAGACCGGCCGCACCCATCAGCTACGGATCCACAGCCAGCTGCTGGGCTACCCCATCCTCGGCTGCGATCTCTATGGTGGCCTGCTTCCCCCCGGCTGCGAACAGGCGCCGCGGCTGATGCTGCACGCCAGCGAGCTGGATTTTACTCATCCGGTGAGCGGCGAGCCGATGCAAGTACGCTGTGCTGCGCCTTTTTAAGTGCAACAAGTAGGAACAATAAGCGCGAGTGCGACGGGATCAGTGAAAGGGGTGACGGGAGAGGAAAAGCGGCAAACGGCGGATAAAGATAGGGGCCGCGCTTTCGCAACGGCCCCCACCCCCCACTCTTTGTGGTGCTATCAGATCAGCTTGCGGGCAGCGCCCAGTACGATCTTGATGGCATCAGATTCGGTTTTCGCCATGGTCTCGGCGTTCGGGATCTCTTGCTGGGTACGGTTGACGATAACGCCAGCCACCATACCGGCACGCAGGCCCTGGCTGGAGCACATGGTCAGCAGGGTTGCGGACTCCATCTCATAGTTCAACACGCCCATGGCTTGCCACTCTTTCATGGAACCCTGGAAACGGCTCACTACGCGGCCGGATACGGTGTCGTAACGCTCCTGACCCGGGTAGAAGGTGTCAGAGGAGGCAGTCACACCGATGTGCAGCTTGGAGCCCATCTCTTTGGCGGTGTTGACCAGCGCTGTGGTGCAGTCGAAGTCGGCAACAGCCGGGAACTCCATCGGTGCGAAGTGCAGGCTGGCACCGTCGAGGCGCACGGAGCCGGTGGTCACGATCACGTCACCCACGTTCAGGTGCGGCTGGATGGCGCCGGTGGTGCCGATACGCAGGAAGGTGCGGATACCCAGCTGGGCCAGCTCTTCTACCGCGATGGAGGTGGACGGGCCACCGATACCGGTAGAGCAGATGATCACGGCCTTGCCGTCCATCTCGCCGCGCCAGGTAGTGAATTCACGATGGCTGGCCAGGTGCACCGGGTTATCCAACAGCTCTGCGATACGCTTCACGCGCTCGGGGTCACCGGGGACGATCGCCAGGGTGGCGCCTTGCAGATCCGCTTTCTTCAAACCCAAGTGAAATACATCAGACATATTGGACTCCTGGTTGCCCCCTGCCAGCATGGTCAGGGCACAAGTTAAGATGATTCTTTATGATACTTTCAAGCCTTTACCCCCTCTTCGGGGAGGCGCCAACTATGGTCGAAAGCGCTTTCCAATTCCTTGAAGCGCCTCACACTTCCACGCATTGACAGTGACAGACATTGCGCAAAACGTTTGCTAACTCAATGAAATAATTGACAAACGTTTTTCTGCAAATCGAGTCAGATGCGGGAAAGTCAAGCCTGGTTCAGCGCTTAATTAACGACTCGTGATCGACCCCGTAAAGTTGTAAACAAGATGCTTTTGTATCCCTTTCTAGATGGTAGCCTAGCTCTCAACTACCACTTAATGGCTAACTATAGGAAGTCCATCATGGCTACATTCAAATTCTATATTCCCGCAATCAACCTGATGGGTGCCGGCTGTCTGCAAGAGGCTGCCGCCGATATCAAGGGTTACGGCTATCGCAAGGCGCTGATCGTCACCGACAAAATCCTCAACCAGATCGGTGTGGTTGCCAAGCTCACCACCCTGCTGGCTGAACATGGCATTGAAAGCGCTGTTTTCGATGAGACCAAACCCAACCCCACCACCAGCAACGTCGAAGCGGGTCTGGCCATGATCAAGGCCAACGGCTGTGATTGCGTCATCTCGCTGGGTGGCGGCTCGCCTCACGACTGTGCCAAGGGCATCGCGCTGGTCGCCGCCAACGGTGGCAACATCAAGGATTACGAAGGGGTGGATCGCTCCGCCAAGCCGCAGTTGCCGCTTATCGCCATCAACACCACCGCCGGTACCGCTTCCGAGATGACCCGCTTCTGCATCATCACCGACGAAGCGCGCCACGTGAAAATGGCCATCATCGACAAGCACGTTACCCCGCTGATGTCGGTCAACGACCCCGAGCTGATGCTGGCCAAGCCAGCGGGTCTCACCGCCGCCACCGGTATGGATGCCCTGACCCACGCCATCGAGGCCTATGTCTCCACCATCGCCACCCCGGTAACCGATGCCAGCGCCGTGATGGCCATCGAGCTGATTGCCAAGCACCTGCGCACCGCCGTTCACCACGGCGATGATCTGCACGCCCGCGAGCAGATGGCCTACGCCCAGTTCCTGGCCGGCATGGCCTTCAACAACGCAAGCCTGGGTTATGTGCACGCCATGGCCCACCAGCTGGGCGGTTTCTACGACCTGCCCCACGGTGTCTGCAACGCCGTGCTGCTGCCCCATGTTCAGGCGTTCAACGCCCAGGTGAGCGCGGCTCGTCTGAAGGATGTCGCCCGCTACATGGGTGTGGACGTGAGTGCCATGAACGACGAACAGGGCGCCGCCGCTGCCATTGCCGCCATCAAGCAGCTGGCGCTGGATGTGAAAATCCCGGCCGGTCTGGAGCAGCTCGGCGTCAAGGCCGATGACTTCGATACCCTGGCCAGCAACGCCCTGAAAGATGCCTGCGGTTTCACCAACCCGAAACAGGCCAGCCACGAAGAGATCGTCGCCATCTTCCGCGCGGCGATGTAACAGCAGCCGGATTGCCAGAAAGGGTCGCAGTGCGACCCTTTTTATTGGCTGATGGATCAATGGCTTTTTACTTCCGTGGAGGGAGTCGGTATGATTTGCCGAGCCAAAAAGACTGTATGGATGATCTGAACTCGATATGCGGATGAAACACCTGATTGCCGCGGCTTTGACCGCCCTCACCCTCTCCGGTTGCAGCCTGGTCTATCGTATCGATATTCCCCAGGGCAACTATGTGGAACAAAAACAGGTCGACAAACTGCGCCAGGGGATGACCCGCGAGCAGGTCAGCTATGTACTGGGAACCCCCATGTTGCGTGACGGCTTTGACCCCAACACCTGGTACTACCTCTATGAATTCCAGCCGGGCCACGGCGACAAGGAGCGCAAAGAGCTCACTGTCACCTTCGCCAACGACAGGCTGACCACAGTGACGGGTGACTTCCCGCTGCCAGCAGCTTTCAATACCCCGCTCTGATATCCCGCAAAACCGGCCTCGCGCCGGTTTTGTTTTATCCAGCCCCGCGTAATTCATCCTGCCCGACAACACTGAGTCATTCCTCCCCATTGCAGCTGCTCGCAAATTGCCTGATGCTGATGAGCAGCCACCATGGCATCAACACCATCGAATGACACAGGGAGAATCCCCATGAGCCGGATCCTGATTGCCGGAGCCAGCGGCCTGATCGGTCGCGAACTGGTGCAGCAACTGCCTGCCGAACATGAACTGACCCTGCTCTGTCGCAAGCCGGGCAAGGAGGCACACCACTGGCTGCCGGTCAATTTTGATGATCTGGCCAGCGTCACCCTCTCCCGCCCGGTGGATATCGCCTTCTGTGCCCTCGGCACCACCCGTAGGGAGGCGGGCTCTGCCGAGGCGTTTCGCCGGGTCGATCTCGACTATGTGATCGCCTTTGCCGATCTGGCCCGCCGCCACGGTTGTCAACGGCTCATCGTGGTCTCGAGCATGGGGGCTAACGCATCTTCCCCGGCTCTCTATCCTCGTACCAAGGGGGAGATGGAGCAGGCCCTGTTGGCCCAATCCTGGCCACGGCTCGCCATCGTGCGGCCCGCCATGCTGCTCGGGGATCGCCAGCCACCGCGCCTCTCCGAGCAGATCTTTCAGACCATCTACCCGCTGTTTCGGCCGCTGCTGGTGGGCAAGCTCGCCCGCTGGCGCGCCATCGAGGCCCGTCAGGTGGCTCGCGCCATGATCGCCCTCTCGAAACTGCCCGCCGGGTGCGAAATTGTCGAAAACGAGCAGTTGCTGACCCTCTGAACCCGGCCTTCCCCACTGATTACGCACAGTGCTGTAAAAACAGCAGGGCAAGCCAATTGGCTTGCCCTTTGTTTATCTGTTGGCGAGGTACCCTGACCGCTTCTTGCCATAACAGGCTGCGCTCGGCTGTCAGGGCAACATCCATCAACCGCGAATATGGTCGATAAAGGCGTCGATCTGCTCGCGGGTGCAGGCAGGATTCATAAAGACCGCCTTCTCCCCTGCGATGTAGGAGTATTTGCCACGTGCGTCATAGTCGGAATGGGCCACCGCCTCCACCCAGTTGGTGTAGAGCCCCACCTTGCCGCGCCCCTTGAACAGGCTGCGGTGATAGTCGGTGTTGCGCTGCAGGCGCGCCTTGTAGGCGGGATCGCTGGAGCGGGCCAGCTCGAAGGCGAACTCCGCCTCGGGGTCCTGTACCCACTCTGGGTTGTAGATCTTGAAGCCGACACTGGGCCCCTGGTTCTCCTGGGCCACCAGCTTGACGTTGCCGAGCTGGCTTAACCGGAAGCGGAAGTAGTTGGCGTTTTGCAGGCAGTGGGCCAGCACGATGCGATAACCCTCCACTCCCATGTAGTTGAGCGCCGCATAGGCACCGAACAGACCACTCGCGCCGCGGGAGCACTCGATGGTGGATTGCAGGTGGGTCTGGCCCTGAATGTCCCGCTCGAAGTAGGAGAAGTTCTCCGGGTCATTCTCCATCGCCTTGAGGTCATCCTGCTCCTTGATCATCACCAGACTGGAGGTGTAGGGCACATAGCCCCATTTCTGGAAGTCGACGGTGAAGGAGTCGGCATATTTCAGCTCGGCAAAGCGTGCCACGTTGCGCTCGATCCCCGCCAGAGTGGCGCTGTTGATGGCGAGCGGGTTGGCGGCAAAGTCGTAACCCAGGAAGAAGATCATCGACCAGCCGATGGCGGCATCGACGTGGATGTGAGGTTTGACCGCCACCTCGAACTGCTCGCAGAGGCGATTGCGCAGCTCGAACACGGGTTTCACCTGATCCACCCCGAAGGTGTCGGTGGTGCCCATGGTGAGCATGATGGTCGGCACCACGTGTTTCAGGGCAAAACAGGCGGTCAGGGTGCGCTCGAGGTGGTCGAGATCGATGTCGTTGTTCTCGCCGACCTGAATGCGGATGGTCTTGTTCTCGATGTCGACCCCGAGCAGAGAGAGGTTGGTAATGTTGGAGTAGTGACCGCCCTGGGAGTTGATGATGCGGTAATCCTGATAGTGGCCTAGCCCCTTGTGCTTGGCCTCCGGCAAGGTTTTACGAATGCCGAGCAGGTAGCCGTAGAGGTTACAGAAGGTCCCCCCCTGGGTGAAGATGCCGGTGGCCCGCTCGGGGTCATAGCCTGCCAGCAGCGCAATCTGGCGCACCACCTTCTTCTCCAGCTCCTCGGCCACTCCGGCATATTCGGAGTAGACCAGATTGGGGTTGGCCAGAATGCCCAGCTGGGCGCCGTAGATGGCGGGATCCGCCGACATGGTGATGACGTTCTCGACGCTGGAGGGATTCTCCCAATCCTTCGACAGGGCGGCGGCAAACAGCAGCTCGGCCATCGGCTCGCCCGGGGTGCGCATGGTGGCGGGCACCGGCATGGTCTCGCAGAGATCGGCCAGGCGTGCACGGCCATCAGGCCAGGCGTTCAGGCGGGCATCCGGCGCCAGACCACGGGCCCGAAATTCGTTGAGGGTGGCAAATCCGGGTTCGCGAAAAACGGGCCAGAGATCGGGATTGCGCGAGAAAAAGTTGGCTTTGACTGTGGCGAAACGGGCGGAGAAATCGGGGTGAACGGCATTGACGCTTTCGTCTTGCAAATAAACTAAGTCACTCATTTTTATACCATTAGTACAGCAAATGTGCGGCCGTTATACCCCTGTGCCAGCGGGGCCGACAGTGACAATATCTAATGGCCTACCCTACTTTTTGTCATGTATCAGCCATCACAAGGGCTGGCAAAAAGGCGCCTTTGAGGCGCCTCTTTAGATTTCGTGATCTTGCTCCCATCCTGGCTGACAGCGCCCTCACTAACGGACCGCCATCAGCACAGCGCCCCCTCAACGCAGGGAGGCCAACAGCCACTCGGCAAACTCCGCCAGCTCGCTCTGCTGCTGCGGGAAGGCCGCCAGCCAGGGCTGCAGGCGCGCGGCAACAGCGTCCGGTCGATAGCCACAACCCGCCAGTTCGGCCGCCAGCAGATCAAACGGGGCCGGCTCCAGAGTATCGCTAAAGAGCTGCGCCCGGGTGATAACCCCCTTCTCCACATCAAAGTGCAGCTCCACCCCGCCCCAGCTGAACCGCTCCTCCAGCAGATGGCTGAACGCCGGGGCATGACCGTAGTTCCACTCCCAACTGCGCTGACGGGCGAAGGTCTCGGCAAAACCGGGCAGATCGGGCATCTGCTCGGGGGAGATATGCTCGGGCTCAACTCGCGCGCCGTAATGGTGGAAAAAGGCCTCCTGCAGCGCCTTGCTCACCTGTTGATGGTCGATCCCCGGCAGCAGTTCGCACAGATTGGCCACCCGGCTGCGCACCGAGGTGATCCCCTTGGCCGCCAGCTTCTTGGGGTCGGGGTTGAGGTAGTTGGCAAGGCGGCCGAGATCGGCGTCCAGCAGCAGGGTGCCGTGGTGGAATCCGCGATCCAGAGTCTCCCGATAGGCCGACCCCGATACCTTGCGCTCCCCGTCCGGGGTGGCCACCAGCAGATCGTTGCGACCGGAGGCAAACGCCTCGATCCCCAATCGCTTGAGCCCGTCCAGCACGATGGCAGTGGAGACGCTCTTGTCATACTCCGGCTTGCCCGCCATGAAGGTGAAGCAGCTGTTGCCAAGGTCGTGGAACACGGCGCCGCCACCGCTGCTGCGACGCGCCAGGGTCACCCCGTCCTCTTCCATGCGGCGGGTATTGCACTCCTTCCACGGGTTCTGGGCACGGCCAATCACCACGGTATTGGCATTGCGCCAGAGGAACAGCACCCGCTGGCCGGGGTCCATCTGGCGGAAGATGCACTCCTCAACGGCCAGATTGAACAGGGGATCGTGAGAGTCGGAGACAAGCAGACGCAAGCGGGACATAAAAAGACCTTATCCGGAACTGGGGGCAGCATGATAACACTGACGGGGTACCATCACTGAGCCATCGCACATTAACCGGTGCGCAGCAGCCGCGATACATTTGCGTCACACCTGACTGCCCCATAAAAGTATCTATTGATATAACGACACAGCTTGACGTGCAACCACGGAAAAAATGCAGTCAAGCCACAATGACAACGATAAAAATGGGAAAAAGTGGCTAGAATGCGACCACTTCGATAGGCCATATGACTCTCTTATTGGTCACATAACTTGCAAAAAAACGGCATGTATCCATCCCGTGTGATGAACGACACAAAAATGACTTTCCAACCCCCCTATACCCCATTGCAAACGCCTTTTCTCCCCTTGCAGGTGACACAAAATTGCTTGAATCTAGCCTAGACACCGCTCCCGAGAGAAAGGTTGTATGACGGAGAACGCAGCCCCCCGCCAGCCCCTCAGCTGGTTTATGCCAATGCTGGTCAGTATGGTCATCACGACCCTGACCTCTTCCCCCGTGCGAGCCGGCGAGCAGGTCATCGTCCAGTTGCCGTGGCAGCACCAGTTCCAGTTTGCCGGTTACTACGCAGCCATCGCCAAAGGGTTTTATCGGGAGGCCGGTCTGCATGTGACCTTGCGTGAAGCGGACTCCCGCACCGATGTGGTCAGCGAGGTGATCTCGGGAAAGGCCCAGTTTGGCATCAGCGGCAGTGATCTGCTGCTGGATCGGGCTGCCGGTCGTCCGGTGGTGGTGCTCGCCGCCCTGCTGCAGCACTCGCCGCTGGTTCTGCTCACGCTGGATCGGCCAGATATTCGCAACCCGGCCGATCTGGCCAACAAGCGACTGATGCTGGAGCCTGGCTCCAATGAGCTGCTGACCTACCTTTCTCACCAGACCCGCAGCCGCGACTGGGTAACCCTCCCATACAAACAGGGGATACAGGCACTGCTGGCGGGCAAGGTGGATGCCATCAGCGCCTACAGCACTACCGAGCCCTTCTATCTGCAACAAAAAGGGATCCCCTATCGGGTTTTCAGTCCGCGCACCATCGACTTCGACTTCTACGGCGACAACCTGTTTACCTCCGAACGGGAGCTGATCACCCGACAGGATCGGGTCTACGCCTTCCAGCAGGCCAGCCTCAAGGGGTGGCGCTATGCGATGGACCACCCCGACGAGATGATCAACCTGATCATGGAGCAGTACCCGACCGGGGCTGGCCGTGAACAGCTGGAGTTCGAGGCTCGCGAAACCAGAGAGCTGATGCAGCCAGATCTGATCGAACCTGGCTACATGCAGCAGGAGCGCTGGCTGCAGATCGCCAAAACCTATCTGGAGGCGGGCATGCTCACGGTATTGCCCAACCTCGACCGCTTTATCTACGACCCGGCGCAGGAGCGGCTGCGCCAGCAACGGCAACTGCTCGACAAGAGCGTGGCGGTGGCCATGCTTATCACCTTTACCCTGATGACCCTGCTCGGCATCTTCTTGCACCTCTATCTGCGCCTGCGTGAGGAGGCGCGGGATCGCCAGCGGCTGACCCGTGAACTGGCCCAGAGCGAGCAGCACTATCGCTTCGTGGCGGAGAACAGCGCCGATGTGATCTGGACCATGGATGCCGCCAGCTTGCGCTTTCGCTACGTCAGCCCGGCCATAGCCCCTCTGAGCGGCTACGAAGCCCCCGAGTTGTTTGCCCTGCCCCTCAAACAGCTGCTGCCGGATGCCTCAAGGCAACTGCTGCGCGAGGAGATCTCCGCCACCCTGGAGGCCTGGCAGCGGGGGGAGCATGACCAGACTCGCCGGGTCATTCGCACCCAGCTGCGCCACAAGGATGGCCATCTGGTGGCGACCGAAACCATCACCACCCTCCATGGCAACCACAATGCCCAGCCGGAGGCGATCCTCGGGGTCACCCGGGATATCACCGAGCGGGCAGCGCGAGAGGAGATGATGCGCCGCCTCGCCTTCTACGACCCCCTCACCGGGCTGCCCAATCGCCGCTTGCTGCAGCAACGGCTCAAGGAGCTGATGGAGCAGGAGACGCCCCGTCCGCTGGCATTGATGTTTATCGATCTCGATCACTTCAAGCCGATCAACGACACCTTCGGTCATGAGACCGGGGATATTCTGCTCAATATGGTGGCCGAGCGGATGAGCCACTGCGTGCGCAAACAGGATCTGGTGGCACGGCTGGGGGGCGACGAGTTCGTTATCTTGCTGCCGGAGACCGGCGACGAAGTGCTGGCAGTAGCCGACAAGCTGCACCAGCAGCTGCGCCATTCGTTCCAGCTGGAGGGGCAGGAGCTGCTCATCTCCAGCAGTATCGGGCTGGCGCTCTACCCCGAGCACGGGGAGGATGCCAAGACCCTGATGCACCACGCCGATCAGGCCATGTATCAGGCGAAGAATCGCGGCCGCGGCCGGGTCTGCCTCTATACCGAAGGCCTTGATCCCGAGCAGGGCGCCCTGCTGTGGCAACCCGGCCACGAGTGCGGTCACCCGCGCATCGATGCCGAGCATCGCCAGCTCTTCGTGCTGACCAACCGGCTGCTGGAGCGGATGAAAGATCAGCACGAGGATCCGGCCCCGTTTCTGGAGAGTCTGGAGAGCCTGTTCGACATGGCTCGTCACCACTTCGCCTTTGAAGAGCAGATGCTGGCGGAGATAGACTATCGGGAACTCGTCAGCCACCGTCAGGATCACCAGCGCCTGCTCAACAAGGCGAGCCAACTGCTGCACGCCGCCAAAGCGGGGACATTGGGCAACGACGAGCTGCTCAACTTCATCATTCAGGAGCTGGTAGTCGGCCACATGAGTCAGGCGGATCGCCGCTACTTCCCCCTGTTCAGATCTGAGCGCAGCCTGTCGGTTTCGGAGGTGGTCGCCTAGTCCCCCTCTGCTCAGACCCGAGCGTAATGCGCCTCTTGCGGAAGGGGCGACCTAGTCACCGCGCAGGGCCACCACGGGGTCGAGACGCACTGCCCGCAGTGCAGGAGCGACCCCGGCCAGCAGACCCACCAGAGCGCTGCAACCGAGCGCCAGCAGCAGATAGAGAGGATGGAGGGTGAGTGGCAAGCCGGCCGCCAGCAGGGTGAGCAGTAGCTTGAGCCCCCCGAGCAGGGCCAGTCCCATGGCCCCGCCCAGCAGCGCCAACACCACGGCTTCGAGCAGGAACAACAATAGAATGCGCCGCCGTGGGCAACCCAACGCCATCAGCAAGCCCACTTCAGGGATCCGCTCCTGCTGGGCGATGCTCATGATGCTGAAGATGCCGACCGCCCCGATCAGCAGCGAGATAATGCCGAGCCCGCCAACCGCCAGCTTGATGATGGAGAGGATCTTGTCGAGGCTGGTCAGCATGTCCTGCTGGGAGGTGAGGGTGAAGTCCTCGGCGCCGTGGCGGGCGATCAGCACCCGCCGGATCTGGGCGGTGATATCGGCCTCCATCTGCCCGGCGCGATAGATGACGTCGATCTCCTGCAGCCCCTCCTTGTTGAACAGCGCCTGGGCGTGAGCGGCGGGCAGATAGATCATGTCATCCAGATCAAAGCCGAGAAATTGCCCCTTGGGCGCCAGCACGCCGGCCACCCGAAAACGGCGATCACCGGCCCGCAGCAGACTGCCCGGCGCATCTCCGCCGGGAAACAACTCAGCCGCCACCTTGGCCCCCAGCACCGCATAGGCGCGGGGCATGGCACTGTCGTCCGCGGGCAGAAAACGTCCCAGCACCAGGGTGAGTCGCCAGCCGGAGAGCGCCGCCGAACCTGTGCCCAGAATGGCAGTGCTGCGGGTCAATCCGCGGCTGCGCACCTCCCCTTGCCCCTGCACCACAGGGAGCGCCGCCTCTACCCCTGCCAATCTGGCTAGGGCATCGGCATCCTCCAGCAGCAGGGGACGGCTGCTGGAGAGGATGCCGGGCGGGCCGCCTGCGGTTTCGGTCTTGCCCGGGGTCACGGCGATCAACCGGGTGCCAAATTGGGAGAAGCTGTCGAGCAGATAGAGCCTGAGCCCCTCGCCGATGCCGGTGAGCAGGGTCACCGAGGCGATCCCGATGGCAATGCCGAGCGCCGACAGCAGGCTGCGACTGCGCCCCGCCAGCAAGGCACGCCAGAGCCAGAACAACAGATCAGCGGCGCGCATCAGCCACCGCTCCACTGCCCGCAGCGCAGGCTGCTGACCGGATCTTGCCGTGCTGCACGGGAGGCGGGCAGCCAGCTAAAAAACATCCCGGTCAGCAGGGCCGCCGGTATGGTGCAGAAAGTAGCGAGCAGAGGGACTGCCGCCGGAAATCCGGGCCAAATCACTCCGGCGAGGCCAACCAGGGCATAGCCCAACACAGTGCCAAACAGCGCGCCACTGCCGCTCAGAAGCAGCGCCTCCCACAAAAACAGCTGGCGGATCTGGCGACTATCGGCACCCAGCGCCTTGAGCAGGCCGATCTCGCCGGTGCGCTGGCGGGTGCTGATCAGCGCCAGATTCATCATCATGATGCCGGAGACCAGCAGGCTGATGGCGCCGATGCCGGCAACTGCCAGGGTGAGGGTCGAGAGAATGGTGGAGAAGGTGGCCAGCATGGCGTCACGGCGCACCACGGTTACATCGAGCACCCCGTGGCGCGCCTGCATCAGCTGCTCCAGTCGCTTGACCAGCGGGGGCACTGCTTGTCCCGCCAGCGGCTGGATCAGCAGCCGAAACAGCCCCTCGGTGTTGAACAGCCGCATGGCGCTACCCACCGGGATCAGCGCCGCCTCGGCCATATCCATCCCCAGATTGCTGCTCTGGCTGGTGAAGACCCCCACCACCCGAAAGCGGCGATTGTCAAAACGCAGCCACTGACCGACCGGATCGGCCTGACCGAACAGCTCACGGGCCACCTTGGCCCCGAGCAGGACGGCCGGTCGATCCTCTGCGGCATCCCCTGGCAGCCAGCGGCCGGAGAGCAGTTCCAGCCCGTGGGTATCGCGTAGCCCGTTGCTGCTGCCAAGCAGCATAGTCTGGCGCAGCCGCGCCCCTTGTTTGGCCTCGGCAAAGCCCATCACCAACGGCACCAGCCGCACGTTTGGCTGGTGCTGGCCAAGGTAGTGCATATCATCGAGAGTGATCTGCCGCAGACTGTTGCCAGTGACCGGCGGCAGCCCGCCGGTGGTCTCCTTGCGGCCCGGGAACATCACCAGCAGATCCTTGCCAAGGGAACTGAACTGGTCGGCCACATAGCGCCTCGCCCCCTCCCCCAGCGCGGTGAGCAGCAGCACGGAGGTGACGCTCAGACTCACCGCCAGGATCAAAACCAGCGCCCGTGAACGCTGACGCAATAACGCCACGGCGGCAAAGCGGATCACATCGGGCCGCCGCATTCAGCCACCGCCGCTATCAATGTTGATGCGGCCATCGTTCATCAGGATCCGCCTGCCCGCCCGCTCACCAAGGCGCGGATCGTGGGTCACTACCACCAGCGTGATCCCCTGCTCCCGGTTGAGCCCCTCCAGCAGGGTAATCACCTCCTCCCCGGAGCGGGAGTCGAGATTGCCGGTGGGCTCGTCGGCCAGGATCAGCCGCGGCGCCATCGCCATGGCACGGGCGATGGCTACCCGCTGACGCTGACCACCGGAAAGCTCGGCAGGGCGGTGTCCGGCCCGGTTCTCCAGCCCCAGCTCCCCCAGCAACTGCTGGCTGCGGCGATGGCGCTCGGCGGGGGCGATCCTGCACAACATCAGCGGCAGCTCGACGTTTTCACGGGCGGTGAGGCGGGAGATAAGGTGAAACGACTGGAACACGAAGCCGATGCGATGACCGCGCAGCTGGGCCAGCGCCGGCTCTGACAGGGTGGCGGTGTCCTCCCCTCCCAGCCAGTAGCGCCCCTCGTCTGGCCGATCCAGCAGCCCCAGCACATTGAGTAGTGTCGATTTGCCGGAGCCCGAGGGGCCCATCACCGCCAGATACTCCCCCTCGGCAACCCGCAGGGAGACGCGATCGAGGGCGGCCACCTCGCTCCCCCCCAGAGTGAAACGACGGCTGACGGCCTCGAGGCGAATGAGATCACTCATCCGTTTGTTCCGTGGCGGCGCTGAAAGGGCCCTCCCCGACAATCTGTCCGGGCTGGGCTGCCAGCCGATCACCGACGGCGAGTCCCTCGGCGACTTCAATCCAGTTCCAGTTCTCCACGCCCCAACGGGGCACCACCCGCACCAGCTTATCCCCTTCCAGCCGCAACACGCTACCATCGTCGGCCCGGCTGCTGGCCGCTACCCGCAGCACATCGGTGGCGCGGGTCACTTCGACCTCAAGGTCGGCGCTGTAGCCGATAAGCAGGGGGACATCGGTGGGCAGGGCAGTGAGCGCCGCCTCCACCTCCACGGTGCGGGCCTGCTTCTCCAGCTCCTTCACATAGGGCGCGATACGGGTGACGGTGGCGGCAAAATCGCGCCCGGGCATGGCGTCGAGCAGCACCCGGGCAGACTGGCCCACCTTGAGGCGGGCAGCATCCACCTCATCGATGGGGGCTGAGACATACAGACAGCGATCGTCGATAAGATCGATCACCGGAGGCATGGCCACTCCGGGCGGTGAGGGAGTCATGTATTCGCCCAACTTGCTGTTGACCTCCGCCACCACTCCGGCAAACGGCGCCAGCAGACGACGCTCGCTCAAGCGAGCCTCCACCTGGGCGACCTGCACCTCGTCGACCCGCTCCTGCTGACGGAATGCCTGACAGACATAGCGGCGGGTATCGGCCAGATTCTGGGCCTGCTCGGCGAGGGTGCGGGAGGTGAGATTTTTGGCCAGCAAGGTGGCCAGCCGGTTGGCCTCCCGCTCGTAGTAGGCCGCCTCGCTGCAACGCTCCTCGCGCTGGGTCTTGCCAAGGGCCTGCTGGGCACGGGCACGGGCAAGATCGGCGTGAATGTCGTCACTCCAGAGGGTCAGCAGCAGATCTCCCCGGGCTACCCGCTCCCCAGCCTTGACGGCGATCTGCTCCACCACGCCGCCACCGGGCAGACTGAGTCCGGCCCGCTGACACGACTTGATGGTGCCAGCCCGGGTGTTGACCACGGTGACCAGCACATCCCCCCGCCCGACCTCAGCCAGCCTGATCGGCGTCGGCTGCGGTCGCCACCACCATGCCACAGCCGCCACCGCCACCACGGCGCCACTTCCCCACCACAACCAACCTCTCTTCATCGCGCATCCTTTCGCTAGTGACTCCCGTCATGAGCGTCGGGAGAGCAGGGCATAATAGAGCAAGGGTATCACCACCAGGGTGAGCAAAGTGGAGACCAGGATCCCGAAAATCAGGCTGATGGCCAGTCCGTTGAAGATGGGATCATCGAGGATAAACAGGGCCCCGATCATCGCCGCCAGCGCCGTCAGCATGATGGGTTTGGCCCGCACCTGTGCCGCTTCGATCACCGCCTGCTCGAACGCCACTCCGGCGCTGCGCTGCTGCTCGATAAAGTCCACCAGCAGGATGCTGTTGCGCACGATGATCCCGGCCAGAGCAATCATCCCGATCATCGAGGTGGCGGTAAACTGGGCCCCCAGCAGGGCGTGGCCCGGCATCACCCCGATGAGGGTGAGCGGAATGGGGGCCATGATGATGAGCGGCACCAGATAGGAGCGAAACTGGGCCACCACCAGCAGGTAGATGAGGATCATCCCCACCCCGTAGGCAATGCCCATGTCGCGGAAGGTCTCGTAAGTGATCTTCCACTCCCCGTCCCACAACAGCGCCACCTCTCCCAGCTTGTCGGGCTGCTGCACGTAATACTGGGGCAGATCGATATCGGCGCCGGCGCTAAACATGCCGTAGAGCGGGCTGTCGGTATGGCCACCCATGTCGGCCACCACCATCACCATGGGCTGCATGTTCTTGTGCATGATATAGCTGGGAGCCACCTCATCACGGCGACTCACCAGCTCGGAGACCCGCACCAGCTGGCCGCTCTGGCTGCGCACCTTGAGGGCCAGCACGCCCGCCAGATCCCGTTTGTCACCGGGGGCCAGCTCGATGCGGATCGGCACCGGATACTTGGCGCCGTGCCCCTGCAGCCAGCTGGCATCCTGATAACCCACCCCGCCATTGAGGGTGTTCACCAGATCCCCGAGAGCGACCCCGAAGCGGGCCGCCTTGCTGCGATCCACCACCAACCGCCACTTGGGCTGCGGGTCGGTCAGATAGATATCCACGTCCACCAGATCCGGCGTCGCCACAAAACGGGCCTGTACGGCGCGCGCGGCTGCTTCACGGGCGGCCTGAGTCGGGCCATAGATTTCGGCGACGATGGGTGACCAGACCGGTGGGCCGGGCGGCACCTCCACCACTTTCAGGTTGCCACCCACCGCGCTGGCAATGGCCTGCAGCGGGGCCCGCACCGACTGGGCAATCTGGTGGCTGCTGCGATGGCGCTCATGCTTGTCCACCAGATTGACCTGAATATCCCCCACGTTGGCACCGCTGCGAATGAAGTAGTGGCGCACCAGCCCGTTGAAGTTGATGGGGGCGGCGGTGCCGGCGTAGATCTGGTAATCCTTCACCTCGGGCACCTTGGCAAGCTCCCGCCCGACCGCCAGCAGGGTGCGCTCGGTCTGCTCTAGGGTCGCCCCCTCCGGCATGTCGAGCACCAGCTGGAATTCCGACTTGTTGTCGAAGGGGAGCATCTTGAGCACCACCCACTGCACCATGGGCATGGCGGCGGCGCCCGCTACCAGCAGCAGGATGGTCAGCCAGAGCTGGTGTCTCGCACTCCTGGCGCCAGCGCCAATCAGGAAAGGGGTCATCAGTCGCTGAAAGAGACCCACTTTGACCTCGCCGTGGGCACCGTGCACCTCACCCTTGAGCAAATGACTCGCCAGCCAGGGGGAGAAGATAAAGGCCACCAGCAGGGAGATGAGCATCCCCATGCTGGCATTGATGGGGATGGGGCTCATGTAGGGGCCCATCAGCCCGCTGACAAAGGCCATCGGCAGCAGGGCCGCGATCACGGTCAGGGTCGCCAGTATGGTCGGCCCGCCCACCTCGTCCACCGCCCCCGGAATGAGCTCCTTGAGGGAACCCTTGCCCAGGCCACGATGGCGGTGGATGTTCTCCACCACCACGATGGCATCATCCACCAGAATGCCGATGGAGAAGATCAGCGCAAACAACGACACCCGGTTGAGGGTAAAACCCCAGGCCCAGCTGGCAAACAGGGTCAGTGCCAGGGTGATAACGATGGCTACCCCCACCACCAGCGCCTCGCTCCAGCCCATGCTCACCAGCACCAGCAGCACCACCGCCGTGGTGGCAAAAATCAGCTTGCCGATCAGGGTGTTGGATTTGGTCTCGGCGGTGACGCCGTAGTCCCGAGTCACCGTCACCTCGACCCCGGCAGGGATAAGTCGATTCTTGAGGCTCTCGACCCGTGCTTCCACCCGCTTGGCCACCTCGACCGCGTTCTGGCCCGGTTGCTTGCCGATGGCCAGGGTCACCGCCGGATAGCTGCGATCCCCCTGCCCCATCCAGCTACGCTTGGTCGGGGTCTCCTGACCCAGAGAGACCTTGGCCACATCCCCCAGATAGACCGGCTTGCCGTCGTGCAGCCCCACCACCAACTCGCGGGCCTCCTGCTCGCTTTGCAGGAACTGCCCCACCTGCACCTTGATCTCACTGTTGTCCTGCACCACGGCCTGCTCGCTGCCCACCTGATTGGCGGCGGCAAGTCGCTGGCTCAGCTCGCCCCAGCTGATGCCGTGGGCGCTGAGAGCCGCCGGATCCGGCATCACCCGCAGCACGGCACGCTGGCTGCCCAGGCTATAGATATCGCGGGTACCGGGCAGGCGCTTGAGTTCGGTCTCCAGCTCATGGGCGACCTGGGTCAACTCGGGAGCCCCCAGTTGCTTGCTCCCCTCTTTGCTCCATAAGGTCAAACTGACGATAGGGACATCATCGATCCCCCGGGGTTTTACCAGTGGCTGACCCACCCCGATCCCCTGTGGCAGCCAGTCACGATGGGAGTCGAGCTGGTTGTTGAGATCGACGATGGCCTGCTCGCGGCTCACCCCCACCTTGAACACCACCACCAGCAGGGCGCCATCAGGGCGAGAGAAGGAGTAGAGGGTATCGACCCCCTTGATTTGGGAGACCACCTGCTCGGCAGGGGTAGTGACGAGAGACTCCACCTCTGCCGGCGTGGCGCCCGGGAAGGGGATATAGACATCGGCGAAGGTGACATCGATCTGCGGCTCCTCCTCCTTGGGAGTCACCAGCACCGCAAACAGACCGATCAGCAGCCCCACCAACGCCAGCAGCGGGGTGATGGCCGAGCCCTGAAACAGCGCCGCCAGCCGACCGGCAGGCCCCAGCCTCTCCTTGTTGCCGTTCAGCTCGCTACTCATGGGCCACCTCCTCCTGCTGCGCCCAGGCATCGGGAGCCAGCTTGTCACCGGCTTGCAGCCCGGCCAGGATCTCGCACTGCCCTTCAAAGCAATGCCCTACCCGCACCGGCGTCAGGGCCCAGCCAGCGGGCTGCTGCAGATAGACGCCGTTGAACTCCCCTTGCCGCAGCAGAGCGCGATCCGGTACTTGCAGCACCTGACGCTCACCCTGCTTGAGCTGCACCTTGAGCCACATGCCGGGCAATACCCCGGCGGTTTGCGGCGGCAGGTCGAGGCGCAGCCTGAAGGCGTGGCTCTGGCTGTCGGCATAGTTGAAGCGGGTCAGTTTGAGGGGGGTAACGGTGTTGCCATTTGGCAGCAGCACCTGCACATCCGCAGGTTCACGAGCCAGCGTCAGGGCGGATTGGGGCAACTCCACCTCCACCCGCAAGGTGTCGAGGGAGAAGCCGGAGAGCAGCGGCGTGCCGGGAGACACCGTCTCCCCCAACTCCACCAGCCGCTTGGTCACCACCCCGGCGTAGGGGGCCAGAATGCGGGTATAACCGTAGGCCTCCCGGGCCTGAGTGAGGGCTGCGTCGGCAGCGTTTACCTCTGCGCGAGCGGCGCGATCCGTCGCCTGGGCACTGTCGAGCTGGGCGCGGGTGATCACCCCTTTGGCGATCAGTGCCTGAAAGCGGGCAAGCTGGCGCTCTGCCTCCACCTGCTGGGCCTGTGCCCGGGCCAGTCGCGCCTGCGCCCCCGTGACGACGGCAAACTGCTCCTTGCCGCTGATCTCCAGCAGGGGTTGCCCGGCCTGCACCTGATCGTTCACATCCACCAGCATGCGGGAGACCCGACCGCTGGTCTGGGCCGCCACCGTCCCCTGATGGATGGCACTGACGGTGCCATCCAGCGTCAGCCAGTCGGTCACCGGCAGTGGCGCCACTGTCAGCAAGGGCTCTGGCTCCCCTTCCGCGGCCAGGGCGGATGTCATGGCCTGCGATGTCATCACCAACAAGGTGATCCCCAGCAACCGGATCTTTTCCATCATTACTCTCCTTCCCTGGCATCATCAGTCACTTCACGGGATCAGGCGGTATGGGACTGGCGCACCTTATCCTTTCCCCGAGCTGGCGCCTTGGTCAGCACCCTGGCCAGCCCTCTGTCAAACAGCAAGATCCCGGCCACCATGGCCGCGATAAACAACATGATCATGGGCTGCCCGCTGGAAATGAGACTCAGAGCAGGCCCAGGACAGATGCCCACCAATCCCCAGCCGATACCAAACAGCGCAGCCCCGCCAATCAGGCGGCGATCCAGCACGGGAGCGGGAACCCGGGCCATTGGTTCCCCCAGCAGGCTCAGGGGACGGGGTTTCACCAGCAGAAAATAACCCGGCATAAAGACCAGCAGGGCGCCCCCCATCACGAAGGCAAGGCTGGGATCCCAAGTGCCTGCCAGATCGAGAAAACCGGTGACCCGGGCGGGATCCACCATGTCGGAGATGGCCATCCCCAGTCCAAACAGCAGGCCCGCAAACAAACTTGTCAGCAACTTCATGGCGATCAGCCCCTTACAGCAGATGATGAGTGACGAAGACGGTGATAAAGCCTGCCGCCATAAAGGTGAGGGTGGCGACGATGGAGCGCAGGGAGAGCCGCCCCATGCCACAGATGCCGTGGCCGCTGGTGCAGCCATTGCCAAGACGGGTACCGATGCCGACCAGCAGACCGGCCAGCAGCACAACGGGCCAGCCGGGCAGCGTGGTGAATGTGGGCATGCGGGCCCAGCCCAGGTTCAGCGCCAACCAGGCACCCGCCCCGAGCCCCAGCAGAAACAGCACCCGCCACGGCGCACGGTGTTGCAGCGCACCGGCCAGAATACCGCTGATCCCGGCCACCCGGCCGTTGAACAACATCAGGATCAGGGCCGACAGCCCCGCCAGCATGCCACCGCCCAAAGAGAGCAGCCATTGGCTTTCCATCATCAAGATTCCTTATTTTCTGAGTGACAAAAATGGGTTTGCAGCGCGCCCAACACATCGGCGGCCGCCTCGCTCACCAGCGAGTAGTAGATCTGCTGGGAGACCTTGCGCGAACGGATCAGGCCGTAGCGCTTCAATACCGACAGTTGCTGGGAGAAGGCCGACTGCCCGAGTTGGCTATGGGCCAGCAGCTCCCCGACCCCCTTCTCCCCCTCCACCAGCTGGCAGAGCACCATCAGGCGTTCGGGATGAGCCAACGCCTTGAGCAGGGAGGCGGCGGCTGTCGCATGTCTGTTCATCTCGTCGAATTGGCTCATAAGAGTAAATTAGCAATTGCTGATATTTGTTCTATTGTATAAAACAACACTAAATTAGCAACATCTAAAGTAGATAAGGAGAAAGACCATGACAGTAGATAACGGCGTCAGAATCGTCGCGGGTTGCATGTTGCTGCTCTCGCTGATCCTTACCACCTGGGTTCATCCGGGCTTTGTCTGGTTGAGTGCCTTTGTCGGGGTCAACCTGATCCAGAGCGCATTCACCGGTTTCTGCCCGGCCGCCATGCTCCTCAAGCGCCTGGGGCTGAAGTAACAGGTCGCGCAAGACAGGGGCGGTCCTGCTAGCGGGGCGTCATCGCGCGGCGATGGCTATCGTCGCTCCCTGATGCTTATGGAGGTAGCCAGTCGGCCCCATTATTGACAAACTTGTATCTAAATGTTGCTGGAAGGCCGATAAGGCTTTACCTCACCGCTCTGGATGAGTACCATTTTGCCGTTCTTAACACAGCGGAGACCATCAGTGGGCAACTCATCAAGTGACAGTTGTAGACCGACCCTCATCGTCGGTACCAAGGTCGCGAGCTAGCCGCAGGTCTTTCTCTGCCGCATGCTCGCAACCCTGCGAGAAGCGGAAATCCACTCCCCTCTTCTCCCTTTTTACACTTGACGTCAGGTGATCTGGCTTTGCCATGACACCTTGCCTGCATAGTTTCTGCTTCCCACAAGGAGGCTGCTATGCGTTTTATCTCAATCAAACCGGCTGCGGATCGCGCGGTCGCAACAGGTTCTGTTGCACCCCGGGCTCACCCCCTGCTGAGCAAGCTGGGGCGCGGCATGTTGCCACGCTGGCTGGGCGGCAAACCGCGCCAGCACCACTATAGGCTGCAGATCCGCTGCGAGGATCGCGCCGATATGGAGCAGGTGCTGGATATGGTGAGCCACACCCTGCAACCGGCCGGACTGCAACCGATGCAATCGATGAAACCGGGTCGCAGCGGCGGGCGAGAGCTGGTGCTCAATGTGCACTGCACTCCACCCCAGCGCCGCTATCTGGTGCAGTTTGTTCATCAGGTCGGAGTAGCGCATCCGGTGCGCTGGGAGCTGCGTCCGCGCATCGACACGACTCCCGAACTCAACTGACGCGCATCCTGCTGCACTAACGACCGTTCAAGGGGCCAGCCACGCTGGCCCCACTTGTTGCGTCCTCTCCGAGCGTCAGGGCATCTGATGATGCTCGCGCCCCGGAAGCTAAACCCGGGACGCTGCGTTTTTCTGCTGGCCATCCGCTCAATCCCCCTCTGATCCATCCGCCACCCGGCGTTTCATCATGGATTGTGCCAAGCCAGCTTTCATAAGAAGGAGTACGCCATGAAGATGTGGCAACAACTAGACATGCTCTCACTGCTCGACACTCTGGCCAGCCTGCTGCTCGCCTTTGTGCTCGGCAGTCTGGTCGGGCTGGAGCGCCAGTACCGCCAACGTACCGCGGGCCTGCGCACCAACGTGCTGGTCGCCGTGGGAGCCGCCCTGTTCGTCAGCCTGGCCCAGCGAATCTATGACCTGCACGGCGGCAACTACAACGTGGTCCATGTGGTGGCCTATATTGTCTCCGGCATCGGCTTTCTCGGCGCCGGCGTCATCATGCGCGAGTCGGGCAATATCCGTGGCATCAACACCGCCGCCACCCTGTGGGGTGTCGCTGCGGTCGGCGCCGCCTGTGGCGCCGGGCTCGCCATGGAGGCCATTCTGGGCGCCCTGTTCGTGCTGGCCGCCAACACCCTGCTGAGACCGCTGGTCAACCAGATCAACCGTCGCCCGGTAGACAATCTGGATACTGAAGTCACCTACAAGGTGACTGCCCTGACCCCCCGTGAGCATCAAAAGGAGGTGCTGCACTGGCTCGAGGAGATGCTGGAGCAGGCCAACTATCCCATGAGCGAGCTCGACATCGAGCCATTTGGCGAGAGGGATCTGGAGATCTCGGCGGTGCTGCTGGCCACCTCCATTGATGGCGACGAACTGGATGCCCTGATGGTGAAACTCGGCATTCATCCCCATATCAAGCAGATATTCTGGCGCGCCAGTACCACCGACTGAGCTGCCGGCCAGAGGAACGAGCCACCCGCCCACAGCAAAAAGCCCCGCCAGCAATGGCGGGGCTTTTTCATATGGATGAGCGAAGAGTGGCTAGCGGCGGCTGCGCCAGCGCACCCTGGGGGTGATCACCTGGGCGGTCTGTGCGGGAGGACTGCCCGCTATCAGTTGCTGCATCAGCTCGAAAGCGGCGAGGGCCAGCGCCGGACAATCCTGCGCCACCGAGTCGATTCGCATGGGAATGCAGTCGAGCAGGTCGTGATCGTCGAAGGTGCACAGCCGCATCCCTGTCTCCATCAACCCCGCCTCGTTGAGGTAGCGCAGTACCCCTTCCAGCAGGGTAAAGGAGGCGGTAAAGAGCCCCTTGGGGGGCGCTCCCAGCTCGGCCACCAGCTCAGCCATCAGCTGATAACCGGAGCTCGGCTGGTAGTCGCGATGGCGCACCCGGGCGGCATCGGCTTCAAAACCGGCGCGATGGAGCCCCAGCTCATAGCCCGCCAGCCGGTGACGGCTGGGGGAGAGATCCAGCAAACCGCCGAAGTAGTAGATCTCCTCTCCGCACTCGCTGGCCATGTCCCGCACCAGCTCGGCTGTCGCCTTGCAGGCATCGGAGATCACCATGGGCAGGCGCGACTCGCCAATATGGCGGTCGAGCTGTACTACCGGCAGGCGGTCGTGGATGCGGGCATAGATGTCATCGCTGTGGCCGCTGGAGGCGACAATAAGCCCATCCACCTGACGGCTGATGAGGTTGTCCACCACCCGCTGCTCGAGGGCGGGATCATCCTCGGAGCAGGCGATCAGCAGCTGGATGCCCGCCTCCCGGCAGTAGGCCTCGAGGGCACGGGCAATGCGGGCAAAACCGAAGTTGGTGAGATCGGGGATCACCAACCCCCAGGTGTAGCTGCGGGTCTCGCGCAGGGAGCGGGCGTGAAAGCTCGGCAGGTAGTGACACTCCTCCGCCACCGCCTGAATGCGCTTGCGGGTATCGTCGGCAATCCGGTACTCCGCACTCTTCCCGTTGAGCACCAGACTGGCGGTCGCCTTGGACACCCCCGCCAGTTCGGCGATCTGGGCAATCGTGATCCGTTTCTTCTTCTCCACCTGGCCTCCCGGCTGACTAGAACCGGGCTATTGTACTAGGCACGCCGACAGCGACCAGTGATTGAGGCAAATTTTGCAGCCATCATCGCCGTTACCTGATGAAAGTTGCGGCTTTTCCCCGGGGAAGTAGCGCGCCGACAGGCTGTGCCGCCCCTCATCGATGAAACACTCGAGACTGGAGCGATCGCACAGGACGGTGATCCGCCCGCCAGCCCATGGGCTGCTGCGGGTCTCCCACGCTCCGCTCTGCCAGTTCTGGCGCCGTAAGGTGATGCGCCCCGGCTGCCACACCAGCTCGGCCACGGCACCGAACCAGAGGCTCCCCTCATCGCAGAGCTCCATATCGAGCCAGGCCGAGTCGATGGCCAGCCCCGGAAACTCGCCAAGCGTCCCCTCGAAACGGGTCAGTTCTCCCTTGAGCGCCGCAAGCTCCGCCACTGGCCGCTGGCAGAGCCACTCATCCTGCCAGAACAGCTCCCGCGGGCAGCTCATCTGGTGGATCCAGCCGTGAGCGATCGTAGGCTGGCTCATCTCGTTCTCCTCCGGCAGCCCCAGCCAGCCGAACAGGAGGCGGCGCCCCTGACTGTCTCGGGTGGTTTGCGGCGCATAGAACTCGAAGCCCCGATCCAGCTCGTGGAAAGCCCCGTGGGCGAAGCGCTCGCCATCAAAATCGCCCGCCAGCCAGCCGCACTGGTAGAGGTTGCGATAATCCTCGCCCGCCGGGGCAATCCCCTGCGGGCAGCTGATCAGCACATGGCGTTCCCCCAGCGGGAAGAGATCCGGGCACTCCCACATATAGCCAAACTCACCCAGCTCCCCTCGCCCGCTACCGGCGATGGGGCCCACCCGCTGCCAGCTTTGCAGGGTCTCGCCGCGATAGAGCAGCACTTCCCCCTTGTCATCCAGGGTGCGGGCTCCCAGCACCATCAGCCACTGTTTGCCGTCGTGCCACACCTTGGGGTCGCGCACGTGGCCGCTGTAGCCTGCGGGTAGATCCAGCACCGGCCCCAGCTTGGCAAAACCACCCTCACCGTCGGCGCGGGCCAGACACTGATAGGCGGTGCGGCTGCCATCCGGGTATTTGACATTGCCGGTGTAGATAAGGGTCAGACGCCCCTGCTCGTCGCTCACCGCAGAGCCCGAATAGCAGCCGTGGCTCTCATAGGCTTCGGTGGGCAACAGCGCCACCGGCTCGTGCTGCCAATGCAGCAGATCGGTGGAGGTGACATGGCCCCAGCCCTTGTTGCGGTGCTCGCAGCCCAGCGGATTCCACTGGTAGAAGAGGTGGTAGCGCCCGTCGTGCTCGATAAAGCCGTTGGGATCGTTGAGCAGCCCCACCGGGGCTGCCAGATGCCAGCGGGGCCGATGGGGATCGGCCGCCGCCTTGAGCTGTCCGGCCAGCAGCGACCGGACAATCTGGTTGAGAAGATCGCTTTCCTTCATCACTCCACCTTGTATTTGAGCAGGTAGGAAGCGGCGAAGGCGGCACCAAAGGCGATCACCAGCCCGATGATGTAGTGAATAAGGCTCATGGGCTGGACGATGGCCATGCCGGGAATACCGGTCAGCCCTACCGCCGTCATCCCCACCTTGGCCGCCACCACGTAGGCGCCGCCGCAGGCCCCGCCAAACAGACCGGCAAGGAAAGGTTTGATATAGCGCAGGTTCACCCCGAAGATGGCAGCCTCGGTGATGCCCAGCAGGCAGGACATGGCAGCCGGCACGGTAATGGCCTTGATCTTCACATCACGAGTCTTGAAGTAGACCGCGAGGCAAGCCCCACCCTGTGCCACGTTGGCCATGGCCCAGATGGGCAGCAGGAAGTTGACGCCAATTTGCGGATTGGCCAACAACCCCGCCTCGATGGCATGGAAGCTGTGGTGGATGCCGGTGATGACGATAAGCGAGTAAGTGCCGCCAAACACCAGCCCCGCCAGCCAGCCCGCCTGCTCATAGAGGGCACTCAGACCGAACGAGATGCCATCCCCCAATACCCGACCCGCCGGGCCGATAAAGAGCAGCGCCACGAAACCGGTGATGATGACGGTCAAAAACGGGGTGAGGATCAGATCCAGCGCATCCGGAATGCGCTTGCGCAGCTGCTTCTCCAGATGGGACATAAACCAGACCGCCAAGAGCACCGGGAAGACGGTGCCCTGATAGCCGATCATCGCAACATCCAGCCCGAAGAAGTCCATAGTCTTGAAGCCACCGGCCACGCCCCAGGCGTTGGTCAGCGCCGGGTGGGTGAGGATGCCACCAAGGGTCGCCCCGAGGTACGGATTGCCGCCAAACTCCCGCGCCGCCGTAAAGCCGATGAGGATCGGCAGTATGATAAAGGCCGCCGAGCTGAACATGTCGAGCATCACGAACAGGGCGCTGTCGGCATTGGCCCAGCCGTAGGTGCGCACCATGCCAAGCAGCCCCATCAGCAAGCCCGAGGCGACGATGGCCGGAATGATCGGCACGAAGATGTTGGAGAGGGTTCGCGCCAACCGCTGGGCCACGTTGAGCTTGGCCGCCGCCATGTCGGTCAGCTCCGCCTTGCTGGCGGTGCCGGTACCGGTCAGCGTCACAAACTCCGCATAGACCTTGTTGACCAGACCGGTGCCGAAGATCACCTGAATTTGGCCCGCGTTGCTAAAGCACCCCTTGACCCCCTCCAGCTTGTCGATGGCGGCCTTGTTTACCTTGCTGTCATCGGCCAGCACCAACCGCAGCCGGGTGGCGCAGTGGGCAGCGCTGACAATGTTCTCCTTGCCCCCGAGCAGGGGCACCAGATCCTTGGCTATCGCACTGATATTCATATTCTTCCTCTTATGACCCGCCACGCTGGCGGGCCCTAGTCACATGAGAGTAGGGGCTGTTGCACCGGGCTTCTAGCCTCAGCTCAACAGCCGCTTGCGCCTGATCGCAAAAAGGCATCCAGTTCGGTGCGGGTCGGCAGCGCCGTCATCGCCCCCTTGGCGGTGGTGGCGAGCGCCCCGCTGCCGTGGGCCTGAGCCAGGATGGCGGGTAGCTCGGCCAGAGTCGGCAGCGAGGTCCGCCCGGCCAGCGCCGCCAGCAGACCGGCGACGAAGGCATCCCCCGCCCCCGTGGTGTCGATGGGCGTCACTTTCTGCCCCACCCACTCCAGCAACTCGCCATCAAGGCGAGCCACCACCCCGGCCGCCCCTCTGGTCACCAGCACCAGCGCCGGGCCAGAGAGAGTGGCAAGCCCAGCGACCAGTTCATCCTCTCCACTCAGCAGTTGCAGCTCCTCAATGGAGAGCTTGACCACATCCGCCTGTGCAATGGCCTGACGCACCAGCGGCAGCATCTCGGCGGGGTTTCCCCACACCTCGGGGCGCAGGTTGGGGTCGAAACAGACTCGCCCGCCAGCCGCCTTGATGGCCGCCATGGCCTGCAGGCTGCTGGTGCGCACCGGCTCGTTGGCGAGCGCGATGGAGCAGGTGAGAAGCCACTGACCGGCGTCGAAGCGGGGCAACTCATTTGGGGTGAGGAACTGGTCGGCACTGGGGCGCACCATAAAGGTGAAGCTGCGCTCCCCCTCATCATCCAGTGCCACCAGCACGGTAGAGGTGCGATGGTCTGGATCGAGCCGCAGCGCACCGATATCCACCCCCTCCCCGCTCAAGGTGTCGGCCATAAAGCGGCCGAACGGATCGGCACCAACCCGGCCGATAAAGGCCGCATCGCCACCCAGCCGTGCCACACCAACCGCCACATTGGCAGGGGCGCCACCCGGACACTTGAGGTAGTGCAACGCCCCTTCCGGGATCAAGTCCACCACCGCATCCCCCATTACCCACACACGATTCGTCACCTTGCTACTCCACTGCTGCATCGGATCCACGGTCAAACCCGAACTCTGTTCTGGTGGCTGACATTATCAGCTAAACCGTTTTAGCCAACCAACAGATCTCGGCACCGGCTGCCATTTTTGTGATCGGGATAACGAACTAGAACCAGGTTTCCATCTGTACGCCAAAGTTCCACTCGCCACCGGCGGTGAAGTTGCTCTGACCCATGGCATCGTCGCTGGCGTAGTTGTCAAGCTCGGAGGACCAGTCCATCCAGGTGGCGAACACCCTAAGCTCAGGCCGCTCGAAGAATCCGGCGGTCTGCGCCTTGAAGGTGGGGGCGAAGGTGAGTTTGGTGAAGTTGCCGTTCACCGCCTGGCGTCCCTTGTAACCCTTGGGATCGAGATCCATGTACTGCCAGGCCGCCTCGTAGACCAGCTCGACGTTCTGACTCAGCACCTGCGCCACCCGGGTATTGAAGGTGAGCCAGCGGTACTCGTCCCCTTTCACGTAGCGATCCAGACTCTGCTCGGCCAGCAGGGCCGGGGCAAAACGCCAGCGCGAGTTGAGATCGGTGGCGCCAAACACGGCGACCCGCACCGCATCGGCGTCCGGCAACAGCTCGCTGTCAGAGCCCAGCCCCTTGACCTCGGCCCCCAGTCCATGACCGTACAGCACCGCCGCCTTGGCAAAACCGGGGTTGAGGCCAAAGAAGCTCTCGCCGTGGTAGGCCAGCAGGGTGTGTGCCCCCTTGTCCGCCGCCTCGCTGCCCGCCCCCTTGTCATTGATGCGGGCGTCATTGTCCTTGGCCGAGAGACCGTTCACCATCCACTGCCAGTTGCCGACGCGGTTGTTCATGGTGAGGATGTAGCTCTCGATATCGGAGAGGCCGCTGGCGCTGATGTCGCCGTAATCCCGGCCATAGAGGGAGAAGTTGGCCTTCCAGCTGTCGGCCAGCTGCACGTCGTAGACGCCGCCGCCGGTACCGGCCAGGAACACCACGTCGGAATCGAGCCAGTGGATATCGAAGTTGTCCCGATCAAAGCGCTTGCCCGCCCACAGCACCGCATTCTTGAAGGGGCCGTCGAAGCTCGCCAGATTGCCGATCTCGGCAAACACCTGACGGGTATTGAGGCTTGAATAGCTGGCGGTCCAGTCGTTGCTGGTCTCCACCCCATCCGCCAGCATCAGCTTGTAGCGGGCCCAGCTGCCATCCTCAAAGGTCTGGGTTTTCAGCAGGTTGGCCTCCATGTAGGTGTCATCCTCGTTGCCAAGGCGACCGACGGCCCCGCCCACCGAACCGGCTGGCGTGATGTAGGGGCCGCCGCGCCCACCGTTGCCATTGCTGTTGACCAACAGGCCCGAGCGGGCATAGCCGTGAAACTCGAAGCCCTGGGCACCAGCGGTCTTCTCATCCACCTGCTGGCTGCGGTTGTCGGCCACCTGCGCCTGCTCGCTCGCCGCACTCGCCTTCACTTCCGCCTGACTGGCACGGCTCTCTGCCGCCTCGGCTCTCGCTTCGGCTGCCTGTACCCGCGCCTCCAGCGCCGCCAATCTGGCCTCGACACTCTCACCTGCAATACTCGCCTGCGCCGCCCACAGCGGGCTGCTCATCCCCAATCCCAGCGCTACCGCCAGCGCCAACTTGCTCTTGAACATCATCATCTTCCTCACCTGTCATCTGTGGCCCGGACGGGCGCTGTTGTTATCGACAGCCAGAGCATAGCTAAACCAATTTAGCTAACTCAATATGACAACTAAACCGTTTCAGCAACAGTGTGAGCGGGATAACATTTGTACAGCAGGAATTGGCGGGAGTTGTGAGGAGGATCCCTCATCAGGATCCACTCAATAAGGCGGATCCCGATTCTGCGAGCAGCGACCCTGACAATGTGAATAGGAAGGGGGGCACCTCACCACCAACCGGATCAGGGTGCTGGCGATGGGTCTGCCAGGTATCGGCATACCCTATGCGTCATTCTGTTGGTGGAGATTGTTACACGCATTACACCATCAGGTTCGGCTACAAAGCAGCGTAAATAATACCGATCACGCATGCGATATGGCTGAATACGCGACATTCCTGTCGTTCAATTACCAAAATATCAATAAAGATGTTTCTAAATGTTTCTGGCGGTGGATTAATTATTTACCAATAAGAACCATTCCAGTAGCATCGCAGCATTGATTAATAACGGAGACCATCAGTGGGCAATTCATCAGATGACAGTAGGTTGTTGAGCTCGTCAGCCAATACCTGAGTCGCGAGATCCCCGCAGATTGTTCTGCCGCTATCTCGCACTATGCGGAGAGCGGTTTATTTGCACCTGAGTGCAATTCCTTCCCTGTATTCACTCGATGTCTGTTACTGACGCCATCCAATGCTACAGACTGGATGCGTAAATAATGCCTGCATGGGTCTTCTCCTGATATCAGGGTCACCATGTCATTACCACTGTTACCTCATCACGCCATGTTTTTCCGCCTCTGGCGTGCGTCAACGATGGCGAACCTCTATCGCTGCAGGTCAGTAGCCACAAGGCTTTTGACAAGGTGGCATGGGAGATGGCAACAGCCGCTAGCCGGGCGACGACCGTCCCGCGATCCGCTCCACCTTCATTTACTTGTGCCGAGTGCAACACCTGTTCATTCCCCATGCGTGGCTATTGACGGGTAAGCATATGACGATTCTTTACATCAATCAGGAGGTGTGTCATGGACCCTGACCCTGGAGCCGGTATCGGCGACTAGTCCGGATTAATTTTCGGGCGTTATTTCCTTATCTATTTTTGCTGATGTGATGTCAGTCGGAATTCTATTTTCTATTTTCCAGGCTGATGTATTAAAGGATATATAAATGCAATACCAAGATATTCACCAACAACTGTATGTACTGCTGCAAAACAAGGATCGTATGGGGATCCAGAGTCTCAGCCTGAATATTCATGAGGTCGATCTGGCACAAGCGATAAACCGCCTGACAGATAAACATATTCATACCTTTCTCAATCTGGTTCCTGCATTGCGTGCCGCACGCATCTTCCGCCATCTGCCCAGCGATATTCAGGCCAGCCTGGTACGTTCCATGGCCAAGCCCCAATTGGAGGAGTTGTGTACCCGCCTATCCCCCGATGACAGAGCCGATCTCTACAATCGTCTGCCCGCAGCCTTGCGCCAGACCCTGCTCGATGCGATGACAGATGAAGAACGTGAGGATACGCAACGGTTGGCCTCTTACCCGGAAAACCTCGTCGGCTCCATCATGAGCTCGGATTGTGCCAGCCTGACGGCTGACATCACTGTGGGAGAGGGGCTGCAACGGCTGCGCAGCACTGCTGCCGACAGGGAGAGCATCTATACCCTGTATGTCGTGGATGAAATGCGCCGCCTCATCGGGGTTGTCTCCCTGCGCGAACTGTTTCTCGCCGACAGCAAAACCCCCATCTCGGCCATTATGCAGCGCGAGCTGGTGAGTATTCAGGCCGATGCCCCCAAAGGCGAAGCCGCGGAGATGATCGCCCGTTACAACCTGCTGGCCCTCCCCGTATTGAATCAGGATCAGCAGTTGCTCGGCATGGTGACCGTGGATGATGCAATGGATGTTGCCGAAGAGGAAGATGCCAACCGGATTGCCCGCTTCGGTGGTACGGCTGCGCTGGGAGGTCCCGAACTTGATCTTCGCGCATCCAGCACCTTTAACATGTTCAGCGCCCGATTCTTCTGGCTGGCGGTCTTGACCGTATTCGGCATACTGACCAGCAATCTGGTCGCCGCTCAGGAAGAACTCATCAGCGAAGTACTGATCCTCGCAGCCTTTATTGCCCCTATTATCGACATGGGGGGCAACTCGGGCAGCCAGTCGGCCACCTTGGTGATCCGGGCAATGGGCATGGGTCAGATCAAGCTGAGCATGCGTGACTTCTTTTTCGTGCTGCGGCGCGATCTGCCCGTCGCAATGGCTCTGGGGCTGGGTGTCGCCCTGCTGGAAGGGGTGATGGCATTCTGGAGCAAGAGCATCGGCTGGGACATCGTCATGATTGTCAGCCTCTCTGCCATGACGGTGACTGTGGTTGGCAGCCTGCTTGGTCTGGTCCTGCCGTTTGCCGCACGGAAGATGGGGACTGATCCGGCAACCCTCAGCTCCCCCATGCTCACCTCGATCATGGATCTGTTGGGCGTGCTGATCTATTTTGGTTTCGCCTATGCCTTCCTCTGTGGGTCACTGGCTGCTGCCTGACAGCGCACAGCAGATGGGGGCAGCCAAACCACCGCCATCTCCGATAGTTCAAGATAAAAGAGAGGGAGGCATCACGCCTCCCTCTCTCTTTATATCGACACGGGTCTATGCCATCACTTGGTCAGATCGTCGAAGAAGCGTTTCACCCCTTCGAAGAAGCCTTCCGATTTCGGCTTGTGGGTCTTGGCAGCGGCGCCGCTGAAGGATTCGTCCAGCTGGCGCAACAGCTCTTTCTGCTGCTCGGTGAGGTTGACCGGAGTCTCGATCACCACCTTGCACATCAGATCCCCTACCTGACCGGAGCGTACTGACTTCACGCCCTTGCCACGCATGCGGAACATCTTGCCGGTCTGGGTCTCCGGAGTGACCTTGAGCTTGACGCGGCCATCCAGGGTCGGCACTTCAATCTCGCCACCCAGGGCAGCTGCGGTGAAGCTGATGGGCACTTCGCAGTAGAGGTTGTTGCCGTCACGCACGAAGATCTCGTGCTCTTTGACGTGCACCTGTACGTAGAGATCCCCTGCCGGAGCTCCCGCTTCCCCCGCTTCCCCTTCACCGGAGAGACGGATGCGGTCGCCGGTATCGACACCCGCCGGAATTTTCACCGACAGGGTCTTGGTGCGCTGGTAGCGACCTTCACCGTGGCACTTGCGGCACGGATCCTTGATGATCTTGCCGCGACCGTGACAGTGCGGACACGCCTGCTGAACCGCGAAGAAGCCCTGACGCATCTGCACCTGGCCGGAGCCGTGGCAGGTCGGGCAAGTCTGGGCGCTGCTGCCGGTGTGGGCACCGGAGCCGTTACAGACTTCGCAGTGGACCAGAGTCGGCACCTTGATCTCCTTGGAGACCCCGCGCACCGCCTCTTCAAGCGTCAGCTCCATGGTATAACGCAGGTCGGAGCCACGGGCCGGGCCACGACGGGCACCACCACGGCCACCGCCGAAGATGTCACCGAATACGTCACCAAACATGTCGGCGAAGTCGGCACCGCCGCCAAAGCCACCGTGGCCACCGCCACCCTGGCTCGGGTCGACACCGGCATGACCGTACTGATCGTAGCGGGCGCGCAGGTTGGCATCAGTCAGCACCTCGTAGGCCTCTTTGACCTCTTTGAACTTCTCTTCGGCACTGGCATCGCCCTGATTGCGGTCAGGGTGATACTTCATGGCCAGACGCTTGTACGCCTTCTTGATCTCGCGCTCGTCGGCACCTTTTGACACCCCGAGCACTTCGTAGAAATCGCGCTTCGACATACTCATCCTGTGGTTACGCAGACGGGCGTTGGTCACCCAACGCCCGTAAATTCATTGACTAAGCCGATGAGCGAAGCCTGCTTCGCCCATCTGGGTCGGGCTTACTTCTTGTCGTCTTTCACTTCTTCGAACTCGGCGTCGACAACGTCGTCGTCAGCCTTGGCAGAAGAGGAGGACTGACCGGCATCAGCACCGGCTGCACCCTGGGCCTGAGCCTGCTGCTGGGCAATCTCCATCAGCTTCTGGGACGCTTCCAGCAGAGCCTGCTGTTTGGCTTCGATAGCAGCCTTGTCGTCACCCTTGATGGCGGTTTCCAGCTCGCTCAGAGCGGCTTCGATCTTGGTCTTGTCGTCGGCAGGCAGGGCTTCACCGGCTTCGGTGATCTGCTTGCGTACGGAGTGGACCAGACCATCAGCCTGGTTGCGAGCCTGTACCAGCTCTTCAAACTTCTTGTCCTCGGCCGCGTTGGCTTCGGCTTCGCGTACCATACGTTCGATCTCCTCATCAGACAGGCCAGAGGAGGCCTGGATGGTGATCTTCTGCTCTTTGTTGGTCTCTTTGTCCTTCGCAGAGACGTGCAGGATACCGTTGGCATCGATGTCGAAGGTCACTTCGATCTGCGGCAGACCACGCGGAGCCGGACGGATGCCTTCCAGGTTGAACTGGCCCAGAGACTTGTTGTCGCTGGCGCGCTTGCGCTCACCCTGCAGCACGTGAATGGTCACGGCAGACTGGTTGTCTTCGGCAGTGGAGAACACCTGGGACTTCTTGGTCGGGATGGTGGTGTTCTTCTCGATCAACGCAGTCATCACGCTGCCCATGGTTTCGATACCCAGAGAGAGCGGGGTAACGTCCAGCAGCAGTACGTCGGTCTTGTCACCGGACAGTACGGCCCCCTGGATGGCAGCACCCATGGCCACGGCTTCGTCCGGGTTGACGTCTTTACGCGGCTCTTTGCCAAAGAACTCGGCAACGGTCTTCTGAACCAGTGGCATACGGGTCTGACCACCAACCAGAATCACGTCGTCGATCTCGCCAACTGCCAGACCGGAGTCTTTCAGGGCGACACGAACCGGCTCCAGAGAATCTTTCACCATGTCTTCTACCAGGGATTCCAGCTTGGCGCGGGTCACCTTGATGTTCATGTGCTTCGGACCGGTGGCATCTGCAGTGATGTACGGCAGGTTGACGTCGGTCTGCTGGGCAGAAGATAGCTCGATCTTGGCCTTCTCGGCGGCATCTTTCAGACGCTGCAGAGCCAGCTGGTCGTTGCGCAGGTCGATACCCTGCTCACGCTTGAACTCGTCTACCAGATAGTTGATGACGCGGTTGTCAAAGTCTTCACCACCCAGGTGGGTGTTACCGTTGGTCGCCAGTACTTCGAAGGTGGTTTCACCTTCCACTTCGTCGATCTCGATGATGGAGATATCGAAAGTACCACCACCCAGGTCATATACGGCAACCTTGCGCTCGCCCTTGACCTTGTTTACGCCATAGGCGAAAGCAGCTGCAGTCGGTTCGTTGATGATGCGTTTTACATCCAGACCAGCGATGCGACCGGCATCCTTGGTAGCCTGACGCTGGGCGTCGTTGAAGTAGGCCGGAACAGTGATAACGGCTTCGGTGACCGGCTCACCCAGGTAGTCTTCGGCGGTCTTCTTCATCTTTTTCAGCACTTCGGCAGAGATCTGCGGCGGTGCCATTTTCTTGCCCTTCACTTCAACCCAGGCGTCACCGTTGTCAGCTTTGGCAATGGCGTACGGCATGATTTTCAGGTCACGCTGCACTTCTTCATCTTCAAAACGACGACCGATCAGACGCTTGATGGCGAACAGGGTGTTTTTCGGGTTGGTGATTGCCTGACGCTTGGCCGGCTGACCAACCAGGATCTCGCCATCATCGGCATAGGCAATGATGGACGGAGTAGTACGATCGCCTTCTGCGTTCTCGATCACGCGAGCAGTGTCGCCATCCAGAATAGCGACGCAGGAGTTGG
This sequence comes from Aeromonas sp. 600948, assembly GCF_049174875.1. NCBI lineage: Bacteria > Pseudomonadati > Pseudomonadota > Gammaproteobacteria > Aeromonadales > Aeromonadaceae > Aeromonas > Aeromonas sp. 600948. Next base: position 162,692 of record NZ_JAAKTY010000003.1, on the reverse strand, counting down.
TAGTACCCAGGTCAATACCGATGATTTTACCCATTTGACGAATCTCCAAATACTTTGAATAAACTGGCGAGGAACTCGCCTTAATGCGTTAACGGCTAGGTGGGGGCTGCCAATCTGGCTTTCAAGCTCCCGGCATCAAATTTTTTGTGCCGCCGCGGCCTTGCTATCTATATGGGGTCGCCAGACGCAGCTTCAAGCCCCAACCTAAAAAAACCACACCCTTTGTCATGGTTGCGCGATCACGTTGAGCCGTAAACCGGGCAAGATGAACAGGTGCTGCACTGCGAAACAAAAAGCCCGCCACAGGGCGGGCTCGGGCACCCACAGCCAATCAGTCGACCGCTTTGGCGATCATCACCATGGCCGGACGGATCACCCGACCGTTGAGGTCATAGCCCTTCTGCATCACTGCAATGACGGTGTTCGGGGCCACATCGGCACTCGGCACCATGCTCATCGCCTGATGGGCGTTGGGGTCAAACGGCTGGTTGATCGGGTCGAGCGCTACCAGACCAAACTTGGCCACGCCGCTCTGCATGGATTTCAGGGTCAGCTCGACACCTTCGATCATCGGCTTGAGGGCTTCGTTCTCCTTGTCGGCCAGTTCGATGGCTCGCTCAAGGTTGTCCAGCACCGGCAGCAGTTCATTGGCGAACTTCTCCAGAGCGAACTTGTGCGCCTTCTCCACATCCAGCTCGGTACGACGACGCAGGTTCTCCATCTCGGCGGCGGTACGCAGGGCGCGTTCACGCTCTTCCGCCGCTTTTTGGATGGCGGTTTCCAGCTGCGCTTCCAGTTCGGCAATGCGGGCCTGCTCGGCTGTCACTTCACTGTCTACATCGGTCGGCTCGACTGGCTGGGCTTCCACTTGCTCCATCGCTTCAACCTTTTGCTCTTCGTGGTTCATGACATCTCCAATTCCGGGGTTACTTATGAGGGCCCTGACGTCTGGTTGAGCGACCGGACGACAACAGACCGACTATGTTGGCGCTATTATGGGGATGCATCCCCGGCTTTCAAGGGGTAAAGGGCAATCTGGGTTGCTGAATAGCCGCAACCGTCGGTTTATCCGGGTTACCGCTCATCGTTTAACCAGTAGCCTCAAGGGGATAGCCAGCTCCGTCACACGGGAGAGCGTCACAAGCGGAGCAAAGCACTGTATACTGGCCCGCAATACCCATCCCAGATCTGACTGACTATGGATTCTCCGTTCAAAACCATCGCCCTGATTGGCAAACCCCACCATGAGGGGGCCAACCAGACGCTGACCGGCCTGCATCAATACCTGACCGCCCGCGGCTTTCGGGTACTGGTGGAGAGCCGGGTCGCCCAGACCCTGAGCATCCTCGATGAAAACGTGATGGATCTGGTACAACTGGGCCAGCAGGCCGATCTCGCCATCGTGGTCGGCGGTGACGGCAACATGCTGGGGGCGGCGCGAGTGCTGTCACGCTTCGATGTAGCAGTGATCGGGGTCAACCGGGGTAACCTCGGCTTTCTGACCGATCTCTCGCCGCAGGATTACCTGCTGCCATTGGAGCAGGTGCTCTCCGGCCACTACAAGAGCGAACACCGCTTCCTGCTTGAGGCCTCGGTCTATCGCCACGGCGAGCGCAAGTCGAGTAATCTTGCGGTCAACGAGGCGGTGCTGCACCCGGGCAAGATCGCCCATATGATCGAGTTCGAGGTCTATATCGATGGCAGCTTTATGTATAGCCAGCGTTCGGACGGCATCATCGTCGCCACACCGACCGGCTCGACCGCCTACTCCCTGTCAGCAGGTGGCGCCATCCTCACCCCCAAGCTCAACGCCATCACGCTGGTGCCAATGTTCCCGCATACCCTCAGCAGTCGCCCCATCGTGCTCGATGCCGACAGCGAAGTGCGGCTGCTGGTCTCGCCGGACAATCAGGACGATGCCATGCAGGTGAGCTGTGACGGCCAGGTGACGCTGGCGGTCCACCCGGGGGACGAGATCCTGATCAAGAAGAGCCACCACCAGCTTCATCTGGTGCATCCCCTCGACTACAGCTATTTCCATGTGCTGCGCAACAAGCTCGGCTGGGGCAGCAAGCTGTTCTAATCAGCTTTGACCGACAACGGCATTACCAGAGAAGGGCGCCTGAATTGGCGCCCTTCTCTTTTCTTTCATTGCAACTTCCCCTGCACCCTCATATCAGTACCGCATTTTCATAGCCATGGCGCACTGGCGCGGCTTTCCTGTGTTAAAAATGGCGGCGCCCTCTTTACTGTATATAAGACCAGTATATACTGGATGCATACACAGTAATGTTGACCTATACAGGATGAGACCATGCTGACCCAGCTGACCGTCAACAACTTCGCCATCGTCAAGTTTCTCGAACTCGATCTGCAACCGGGCATGACCTGCATCACAGGTGAGACCGGTGCCGGTAAATCCATCGCCATCGATGCTCTCGGTCTCTGCCTCGGAGAGCGGGCCGAAGCCGGCATGGTGCGACCCGATAGCGACAAAAGCGAGGTCAGCGCCCGCTTCCTGCTGGACAACAACCCGGCCGCCCGCGCCTGGCTCGCCACCAACGAACTGGAAAACGAAGGGGAGTGTATCGTGCGGCGAGTCATCTCCGCCGAGGGTCGCTCACGCAGCTATATCAACGGCGTGCCCGTCCCCCTCACCCAGCTCAAGAATCTGGGTCAGCTGCTGGTCAACGTACACGGTCAGCATGCCCACCAGATGCTGCTCAAACCCGACTACCAGCTCGCCCTGCTCGACGGCTACGCCGGCCACCATCTGCTGCTCGATGAGGTGCGCCAGCACTATCAGCAGTGGCGTCAACTACAAAACGAGCTGAACCGGCTCAAGGCCGAGCAGCAGCAGCGGGAAGCCCGCCGCCAGCTGATCGAGTATCAGGTGCAAGAGCTGGACGAATTTGCCCTGCAGCCGGGGGAGTTTGAAGAAATAGAAGAGGAGCACCAGCGTCTGGCCAACGGCACAGAGCTGATGCAAGAGTGCGGGGCTTGCCTCGACCTGCTCTATGACAACGAAGAGACCACTATCGCTGGGCTGCTGCAATCAGCCGTCGATCGGGCCGAGGGGCTGGTCAGCATGGACAGCCGCCTCACCCCGGTACTGGAGATGCTGAACGAAGCACTGATCGGGGTGCAGGAGAGCCACAGCGAGCTGCGCAGCTATCTCGATCGGCTGGAGCTGGATCCCGAGCGGTTCAACGAGCTGGAAGCTCGCCTCTCCAAGGCGATCAATCTGGCCCGCAAGCACCACGTCAAACCGGCAGATCTGGCTCAGTACCATCAGGAGCTGGCCTCTGATCTTGCTCGCCTCAACTCCGATGAAGAGCGGTTAGAGGGGATGGAAGATGAGCTGGCCGAGGCCCGTCAGGCTTTTGTCCAGGCCGCCGAAGCCCTGAGTCAGAGCCGTCAGCGTTACGCCCAGGAGCTGGGCGCCAAGGTAACCAGCAGCATGCACGAACTGGCGATGCCCGATGGCCGCTTTGCCATCGAGGTGCGCCCCGATGCCCAGAGCAGCCTCTCTCCGCTGGGTATAGATCGGGTGGAATTTATGGTCACCACCAACCCTGGCCAACCGATCCAGCCGCTTGGCAAGGTGGCCTCAGGCGGTGAACTGTCGCGCATCAGTCTCGCCATCGTGGTGATCAGCGCCCGCAAGGTCTCAACCCCGACTCTGATTTTCGACGAAGTGGATGTGGGGATCAGCGGCCCGACTGCCGCCGTGGTGGGTCGCCTGCTGCGCCAGCTCGGGGAGTCCACTCAGGTGATGGTGGTCACTCACTTGCCTCAGGTGGCAGGCAACGGCCACCAGCATATGGTGGTGAGCAAGCATACCGATGGCAAAACCACCGAAACTCGGATGGATTCGCTCGACCAGAATGCCCGCCTCAATGAGCTGGCACGTCTGCTCGGTGGCGACCAGATCACCGACAACACCCTGGCCAATGCTCGCGAGCTGCTGCGCCGTTGAATCAGGCCAAAACGCCGATTTGCAGCGATGGCGACTGACAGGGCTGACCGAACATGCTGACTGCGCAGGCACAGGAGAGAGCTATGGCCTGCGCAGTCAGTAATAGCCAATAGCCAATAGCCAATAGCCAATAGCCAATAGCCAATAGCCAATAGCCAACTGTGAGCACCGAACTCACGTCAGGATTACCGACCCAGATCAATAAAATGGCGAGTTAGGCGAAGCTGGCAGCAACATGAGCGTGGATCCGGTTGCCTTCATGTAGCGGATTTCGCATAGTGTTGCCCCCCTTTATGGGTATCCAATTGTGAGGCTTTGTCTATGATCCACGTTTTTGGTCACAAGAATCCTGATAGCGACAGTATCTGCAGTGCGCTGGTTATCACCGACTGGCTCAATGGCCAGGGCCGTCAGGCCACCCCATGGCGTCTGGGTGACCTGCGCACCGAAACCCGTTTTATTCTGGAGCAGGCTGGCGTCAGCGAACCCGAGTTGCTGACCAAAGATATGACCGGTGAAAATGTCTGGCTGGTGGATTTCAGTGATCTGGAACAGGGCCCTGCCACACTGGCACAAGCCAATGTACTGGGCCTGGTGGATCACCACCGTCTCGGCACTCTGGTCACCCAATCTCCGCTGGATGCGTGGATCCGGGCCGTCGGCTGCACCTGCACCATCGCCTTCGATCTGCTGAGCCAGCAAGGTACCGTGACCCGCAGCCAGGCTCGCCTGATGCTGGGTGCCATCATGAGCGACACCCTCTGTCTCACCTCGCCCACCACCACCGAGCAGGACAAGATCGCCTGCGAGCGTCTTGCACCGCTGGCCGAGGTGTCGCTGGCCGAGTTTGGTCAACAGCTGCTGATGGCGAAAACCGATCTGAGCGGCCTCACTCCTGCGCAGTTGCTGCAGCAGGATGAGAAAGCGTTCCAGGCGGAAGGTTGCAACTTCATCATGAGCCAGATCGAAGTGGGCAGCGAGCAGCAGCTGGCCGAGCACCTGCCAGCCCTACAGCAGGAGATGGCCCAGCGCGTGGCGAGTGAAGGGCTCGACTTCTTCGTGTTGATGGTGACTGACCTGACTGCGGCTGCCAGCCGTATCTACTTTACCGAGCACGCCAAAGTACCGGCAGAGTCCAGCTACCACCCGGGCTTTGTCAGCCGCAAGAAGCAGGGTCTGCCCTGGGTAATGGATCTGCTGGCCAAGGCCTGATCCTCACTCGCCATTACCTATTCCAAAGCCCTGCCTCTGCGCAGGGCTTTATCATCGCCACCGCCAGCCGCACTCCCCACCCTCTTGCTGACCATCTTGCTCACCACTGCGGTCTCTCGCTTACTCCTTTCACGGCTTATTGACAGTTAACGCCATAACTTTGCTTACATATTTGCGGCTGTTATTTATCAGGGCTTTGCTGCAGGATAATCGCCGCGCACAACCTTTTCCGTTTCCATTCAGGTGATCGATGAACATAACCCCCAAGCAGAGAACCCTGGCCATCACCATGCTGATCGCCATGGTGCTCCTCGGCTGGCTGCTCTGGCCCAGTCAACCACCCAAGGCGATGCTGACCGCTCAAGTGACCCGCGAGGATATCGCCCAGACCGTACTGGCCAGTGGCGTGCTGCAGGCCGTGGAGCAGGTGGATGTGGGGGCCCAGGTCTCCGGTCAGGTTACCAAGCTGGCCGTCGAGGCCGGAGATCAGGTCAAGCAGGGAGACCTGCTGGCCGAGATCGATCCCCTGATTGCCCAGAACAACCTCAAGACGGCCGAGGCGGAACTTGCCAGCAACCGCGCCCAGCTCAAGATCAAGCAGGCACAACTCAAACAGAACGAGCTCGCCTGGCGGCGCCAGCAGCAGATGTTCAAGCAGGAGGCGAGCTCAAGGGCCGATCTGGAGAGTGCCGAGGCACTGCTGGCGGTCACCCGCGCCGAACTACAAAATAGCCAGGCCAATATCGACAACGCCCTGATCAAGGTTGATCGGGCCAAGACCGAGCTGGGCTACACCAAGATCCTGGCGCCGATGGATGGCACCGTTATCAGCATTGTGACCCGTCAGGGCCAAACCCTGGCAGCCAGCCAGACGGTGCCGACCGTGCTCAAGCTGGCCAACCTCGAGACTATGACGGTCAAGGCGCAGATCTCCGAAGCTGATGTCACCAAGGTCAAAGCTGGCATGCCAGTCTACTTCACCCTCATTGGCGATCCGGATACCCGCTATCAAGGTACGCTTCGCGCCGTGGAGTTAGCGCCCACCAACATCAACGATCAGGCCACCACCGGCACCACCACCAGCAATGCGGCTGTCTACTACTACGCCCTGTTCGATGTACCCAATCCCGACCATACCCTGCGGGTCGCAATGACCACCCAGGTGACCATTGTGCTCGGCGAGCGCAAGCAGGTGCTCACTGTGCCGCAAACCGCCCTCGGCAAGTCGCTGGGTGACAACGAGTATGAAGTCACCGTGATCAAGGACGATGAGACAACCGAAACCCGTCATATCAAGACCGGTATGAAGGACGAGATCCGCATTGAGGTGATCAGCGGGCTGAGTGAGAAGGAGGAGGTGCAGCTCAATCACAGTGCCCCCGCCGACAATGATGAGATGGCGGTGATGCTATGAGTGAGCCCCTGAACCAGCTGCCGTTGATCCAGCTGAAAGGGGTCGAGCGACGCTACCAGAGCGGCGACAGCGAAGTCACCGTGCTCCACCCTCTTGACCTCACCATCACGGCAGGAGAGATGATCGCCATTGTCGGCGCGTCCGGCTCCGGCAAGTCGACCCTGATGAACCTGCTGGGTTGTCTCGATAGCCCGAGCGGCGGCCAGTATCTGTTTCGCGGTCAAGACACCGCCACCATGGATGCGTTGGCGCTGGCCCGGCTGCGCTGCCACCACTTCGGTTTTATCTTTCAGCGCTACCACCTGCTGCCCCATCTCGATGCCGCCGCCAACGTGGAGATCCCGGCCGTCTATGCCGGCACCAGCCGCCCGGATCGCCAGGCACGTGCGCGTCAGCTGCTGGGCAGACTGGGACTGGCCGATCGCAGTCACCATACCCCGGGCCAGCTCTCCGGCGGTCAGCAGCAGCGGGTCAGTATCGCCCGGGCGCTGGCCAATGGCGGCGAAGTGATCCTCGCCGATGAACCGACCGGCGCACTGGATAGCCAGAGCGGCAAGGAGGTGATGGCGATCCTCAAGGAGCTGCATGCTCAGGGCCACACCATCATTCTGGTCACCCACGATATGAACGTGGCCAGCCATGCCGACCGGATCATCACTCTCAAGGATGGTCGGATTGAACAAGATAGCGGCCCCTGCCAAACGGCCGTGTTGGCTCCAGCCACCGCTGTAGCCTCTCAAAAAGTAGCGCCCACTACAGGCGCCATGGGTCACGACTGGGATCGTTATCGGGAAGCGGGACGGATGGCGATGCATGCCATGCTCGCCCACCGGATGCGCACCTTCCTCACCATGCTCGGCATCATCATCGGCATCGCCGCCGTGGTGAGCGTGGTTGCTCTTGGTCAGGGCGCGCGCGCCAAGGTGATCGACCAGATCAATGCGATGGGCACCAACACCATCGAAATCTTCCCGGGTAAAGGATGGGGCGATGAGAAGATGGCCAGCATCCAGACCCTCAACAAGGGGGATCTCGATGCCCTGTTGGGGCAACCCTATCTTGCGGGCGCCAGCCCCGAGATAGGCAGCTCAGGCCAGTTGCGCTATCGCAACAAGACCAACAGCGGCAACGTGACCGGGGTCGGTAACGACTATTTCAAGGTGAAGGGGATGACGCTGGTCAGTGGTCGCTTACTGGAGTGGCAAGATATCCAGCAGCGTGCCGCCGTCGCCGTAGTGGACAAGAAGAGCATCACCAGCCTGCTTGGCAAGGAGGATCCGGTCGGCAAGGTGGTACTGGTCGGCACCTTGCCGGTGCGGATTGTCGGTGTGGTCTCGCAGGAGACCGGCTTTGGCCCCACCAGCCAGTCGGTCAATATCTGGCTACCCTACAGCGCGGTGATGAGTCGCCTCATCTCGCAGCACCACTTCAGCCAGATCACCATCCGGGTCAAAGACGGGGTACAACCAGCACTGGCCGAGCAGGCGGTGATCGAGCTGATCACCAAGCGCCACGGGGTGAAGGATTTCTTCACCTTCAGCAGCGACAGCATCATCAAATCGGTGGAAAAAACCACCGCCACCATGACCCTGATGGTCTCGGCCATCGCGGTGATCTCGCTGATCGTCGGCGGGGTGGGCGTGATGAACATCATGCTGGTGTCGGTGGTCGAGCGCACCCGCGAGATCGGCATTCGCATGGCCGTGGGCGCCCGCCAGTCGGATATCCTGCAGCAATTCCTGATTGAAGCTGTGATGGTGAGCCTGCTGGGGGGGATATTTGGCGTCGGCATCTCGCTCGGTATTGGCGCGCTCTTTTCACTGCTGGTGGACTCCATCAAGATGCAGTTCTCGCTCTTCTCCATCCTGATGGCCTTTGGCTGCTCGTCACTCATCGGGATCCTGTTTGGTTACTTGCCGGCACGCAATGCGGCGCGGCTCGACCCTGTTGTCGCACTGGCGAGGGAATAACAATGTACAAACTCTCCTGGCTGGCTCTCTGCATGGCCCTCAGCGGCTGTAGTCAGCACAGCAGCTATCAAAGACCCGAGCTGGCGATCGCCCCTGCATGGCAACAGGCCGAGGGCGCCCAACTGGCTGCGCAGGCTGGCCTCTGGTGGCGGGAATTTCATGATCCCCAACTCGACAAATTGGTCGAGGCGGTTCTAGCCGCCAACCCGGACATGCATGTGGCGGCCCTCAAGCTCAAAAGCGCCAGACTGGGCGCCGAGCAGGCCGATACCAACCTCACCCCCTCGGTCAATGGCACTATCGCAGCCAGTGGCAACAAGGATCTGAAAAGCGGCAAAGGCACCAACAGTCTGGGCCCCTCGCTGAGCCTCAGTTACGAAGTGGATTTGTGGGGCAAGCTTGCCTCGGTGCGAGATCAGGCAAGCTGGGAGGCGGCGGCAAGCGAGCAGGATCTCGCCAGCACCCGACTCCTGCTGATTGGCAATACTCTGGAGCAGTATTGGCAGCTCGGCTATCTCGGCTCTGCCATCACACTCGGAGAACAGCAGCTGGCCAACCTGACGCGAACCGAGCTGCTGACCCAAACCAAATACCAGGCAGGCGCCATCACCCGACTCGATCTGGCGCAGGCACGCCAGCAACTGGCAGGCAAGCAGGCTGAGCTGGCCTCCCTCAAGGCGCAGCAGGAACAGGCTCGCAATGCCCTGCTTCTGTTGCTGGGCCGCAGCAGCGGGCCGCTGGAGTATGCACCCGCTTCCCTTGCAAAGCAGGCCATTCCTGAACTTGCGGTGGGTATTCCGGCCGATGTGCTGGCCCGCCGCCCCGATGTCAAAGCGGCCGAATTGCGGCTGAGCAAGACGCTGGCTAAAGGGGATGAGATCCGCACCAGCTTCTACCCCAGCCTGACCCTGACCGGCAGCGCCAGCACCGCATCCGATAGATTGGCGCAAGTGCTGCAAAATCCGGTTGGTACGCTGGGAGCCAGCCTTGCCCTCCCCTTCCTTGAATACAACCGCACCCAGCTCGCCATTGAAAGCTCGGAGCTGGATTACCAGATCGCCGAAACCGAGTTTCGCAAGCAGCTCTACACTGCACTGGTGGAAGTGGAAGACAATCTGGCCGCCCGCCACTATGGCCAGCAGCGACTCGATTATCTGCAGGAACAGCTGAGTTATGCCCGGGAGGCCGAACGACTGGCCAAGGCTCGCTTCCAGGCGGGTGCGACCGGTGTACAGGCTTGGCTTGATGAGCAGAACCGACTGTGGGATGCCCAGCAGAGCCTGCTGGCACAGCAAAAAGAGCAGCTCACCACCACAGCCAAAATCTATCGCGCCCTGGGTGGCAGCGATAGCGTGACGCCCCGATAGCGCTTCACCTGGCTATCCCCCACTCTGCCTACAGAGTGGGGAATATCATCGCCATAGACCATACAGAATTTCCTCTCCCACACGGCAGCCGAACTCCATTGCCCATCATCAGGGGCAGGTATGGCAGCGCAGCCAATTACATGCATCGGCGACCCTGAATATACCGGCCATACCTTGCGGCTCTCTCTATACCTAACGCTCCCTGACCGGAGATAACGATTACCGGATATTCCATCAGCAGAGAGCTCTACTCTTGCCGAGCGACGCACCGTGAATCGTGAATCGTGAATCGTGAATCGTGAATCGTGAATCGTGAATCGTGAATCGTGAATCGTGAATCGTGAGAAACATATCCGAAGCTCGTATCAGCACAACGCATACAAATAGCGATATCGCGTTGGTGAGCCACAGGACAAAATTAATCGTAAACAACGAATGATATTGAGTAAAGGAACTGCGGGTAAGGCGAGAGAGAAAGGATACAAACGAGGAATGCAGATAACAATGAGGTGGAAATACTGGTTGGATAACCACGAGTAAAACGGCAAAAATAATGCCGCCCGAGGGCGGCATTATTCAATCTCTGAACCTGACGAATTAGATCAGGAAATCGTTCAGGTCTTTACCCAATGCTACTTGAGCAGCAATGGCTTTCGGCATACGGCCTTGACCGGTCCAGGTTTTTTCCTGGCCATCTTCTTCGTACTTGTATTTAGCCGGACGCGGAGCTCGCTTGCTCTTGGCAGCGCCAGTTGCAGCAGCCGGAGCAGCGGCAGTCGCCAGTAGCTCACGAGGATCAATACCAGCCTGCTGCAGCATTTCGGTGAATTCATTCAGCTTGCGCTGACGCTCTTCCTGTTCAGCACGCTCCTGTTCAACAGAATCGGCGCGCTCTTGGTAAACCAGGTCAAACTTCTCTTTAGCTTCCAGCAGTTGCTCAAACGGCAGCTCACGAACAGCCGCACGCAGACTGCGAATGTTCAGCAGAACTTTCAGAAACTCGTTCATTATTTCCTCACAAAAAGTCGGTCACAGGGATTACCGTGTCAGAATAGCATGGACAATTGATAACAACATACCGTTTTCTGTATTTACACTCCTTTTTTTTTATTTTTCACTCACCATACTCTCTTGACGCGAAGCGTGATAACAAATCAATGCTCAGTTGTGATTGCTATACAATCTGACAGATGATGATCTCAGATATTACAGGGCTCATTAATATCCCACTACATGCAGTCAGAAGATTCTCTTTATAGTGACACCCGATATGCCCTCCCCCCCGCCCAGTTACCCATCAAGCAAGGTGAAATAAAAAAGCCACAAAGCAATTCCTCAGCAACGACGACTTAAAAAGCCATAATTTTTATCCATAAAAATCAAGAGCTTACAACACCAATCCATATATCTAAAGACAAATAAACAATCTGTTTTTTAACATAACCGATCTTACCCGGTTGTTAAATTACGCTAATTTGCGCGAGCATTACTTTGTGCAGATTGATCAACACCACTGATCACCGGTATAGCTACAGAGCCACTCAGCAGAGGTTCCGCAGGATAGAGTCTGAGCGCTTCCAGACGCATCGCATCGGCTGCCTCTTTGCGACCCAGAGCGTTAAGTGCTGTCACCATATTGGCGTATATATTAGCTCGTGGTGTATGAAGTACGAAGTCCTGCCCCCACTCCAGATAAGCTTCCAGTTCAGCCTTGTTGTTTGTCTGCAAACCGACCATCAGACGAACCGAGTTCACATCAAATTCAACTCGTGTCAGCCATGCCATAGGATTGATAATCTCCAGCAAGAGCGTCGGCTCCTTATAACCTCCCCGCTCGTATTTGGTGACGACCCAGGCAGTATGAAGGGCTGTCATCATAAATGGGACAACCAATAGAGGGATAGCTATTGCCATAAATCGGAGCAACAACCAGGGGCGATACTCAATGTCCAACCACGATGGGCTACCGCAACTCACGAAACGGGTTTCTTCAATCTCGGTGTCAACGACATAGATCAGCGTCAGCAACAACCACCACAACACGATTGCATGGTAAAGGGGATATTCCGTCTGAGTATGGAGCAATATCGGTGTCACCAGGGCAAGCAGTGCCATGGCATTTACCCAACGCACCTTCGTCAGGCACCACAATAATGCGCCCCCCATGATCACCATACCAACCATGGGAGCCACCCCTCCCTCAACAGCCCAATAAAGGAATTCGTTGTGGGGATGGTCAAGATTGTACTCAATCTGCACCATAGATGGATTCAGCGCCTTATCAGCCATGTAGTGATGGAGAAAAACAGATTCAAAACTGCCGTATCCCCAACCACTCCATGGTGCTTCGGCAATCAGCTTGGCTGCATAAGGCCAATAAATAGATCGCATACCACCAGATTGATAAATCTCCAACCCGCGCTTTGCTCCTGCCATCCAGTACTGTGATAGCAGGCCAAGGGCCACCGCAAAAATAACCAGCGCCAACATACGCCATAGCAATCGATGGCGATGGAGTTGCGGTATCAATAAAAACAGAGCTAGCAGACCGCCAAGTTGACCCACTCGGGATTGCAAAACAACCAGCAACAGTGTTGCTGATAGAATGACGCCATAGCGCAGAGCCATCAGCAAACGACCACCCTCTCGGCGTAATTCCAGCCAGATAGCAAGGGCAAGACCAGTTGCCATAAAGGTTGCCATCACGTTTGGCTGTTGAAAGATCCCGTAAGGACGATTGGTTTTAGTGTCGTAGCCAATCCAGTTACCGGGTGTCAACAGATAGAACTGTATCAGACCGAGCAAAGCCTCCATCGCGATCGCTATCAGGACGATATATAGCAAGCGATCTCGCTGCAACCGATTGAAGCGCCATTGATAGAGCCCGAATAAAAACAGCAGACCAGCAAAAAGCCCCAATAATCTGGGAATGGCATAATCCCTGAGTGCAAAACCTGGATAGAACATCGGCAGCAGTAGCAAGAGTGCCCCTATCCATAAGCCCGCTTGTAATGGAGAAAAGAGCAGACGCTGGCGTAACGTCACTTGCCACAATCCTAATCCAATAGCCAGCGAGGCAAACACCCATCCCCATGCGTTAAAGGGCAGATATAGCCCTGCTCCTCCCGGGTTGTGCATAAAAAAATGCACTCCAAGTAACCAGTATAATGAAGATAAAATCCAATACAAGCTGCTCATATATTATTTCCGTATACTCAACGAGCCCCAAACCCTGTCAGCATTGTTTTAATAGTTTTGATTACTATTAATAGATCAAGCCAAAGCGAAAAGTTTCTAATATAATAAAAATCATATTCTAATTTTATACGAGTACTATCTGTATCAGCTGAGTAGCCATGCATCACCTGAGCCCATCCACTTATACCAGGACGAACCATATGACGATACATATAGAATGGTAATTCAGACTCAAACCTCTCCACAAAAAAACGCTGTTCAGGCCGTGGACCAATCAAGCTCATATCCCCTTTAAGAACATTAAAGAATTGCGGGAGCTCATCAATTCTATATTTACGAATAAAATGACCAACACGAGTAATCCGTTTGTCAACCTCCTGAGCAAAATATGCATTGTCTGATGATGAACTGTCATGCATACTACGAAATTTATATATTACAAAATCTTTATTACCCAGCCCAACTCTCTTTTGCTTAAAGAAAACAGGGCCAGGGCTTTCCAGCTTTATTAATATTGCTGTTATAAGTAACACCGGCATAAAAAAGGGGAGTGCAATTATAACAACCAAAAGATCAGCTAGTCTTTTTAAAAAGAAATAAAACAACGAGGGAATAGCGGAACCCAAGTCATTTTCATATAATTGCTCAACGCTCACTCGGCCTGTTAATGATGCATATATAGTTTTGCTGTGATAGATTGGTATCCCTAACAAAACGAAATCAGTTAATAACCTTTGCCATTCACTCGTCAAATCAGATGAGTGAAAGTCAGCAACTACGGCATTACCACAAAACAGAGAAAAATCGGGTTTGTGAAGAATATTCCATTCAACAGCAGTCAAGGCACACAGTTTCTGATAATTACCAACCGGGATGATAGAATACTTAACCTTGCCAGATCGTGCCCCTAAGTAATAAATAAGCCAGCAAGATACTAAAACCAATATATACGAGCTTATAATTACTGGCCTACTATACTCAAGACGAAACAGCAGCAACACACCGAATAATATTCCATACACAGCGGTTACTGTTGGAATCATATAAGATAAAGCATTAACTCCAGGATAGCAAAGCACTCGACTCAGAAAAAAACCAGCAGTAATACATGTTATAAAGATTCCTAAAAGTGAATTTATTTTTACATCATCAAGGAAATTCCAAAAGTCCTCGCCCCAAAACAAAAATGCAGGTAATAATGTTGATACCAAGGATGTAAAAAAGAACATTATTGTATAATTAAACCGTACAAGGTCATACCAACGACCACCATATGGATAATAGCTATTATTTATCATGAAAAACTCATTCAGTTATCAACCACAGGGCTGAGCGCCATCGATATGCTGAGCCAATATGTCAAAATATATGCCAATGATTTTTTTCTCATCGAATCTGGCACTAACTAATTGCCTCCCAGCATTACCCATCAAGGTTCTTTGAGCTGTAGTCATTCGTATGAATGTCATCATCGCATCAGCCAATGATGAAACATTTCTAGCTTGACAGAGTAACCCGGTTTTCTCATGTAGCAGTACATCTCTACATCCAGGAACATCGGTAACAATAATTGGCTTTGCCATTGCAGCAGCTTCGATCATAGTTCTTGGCAATCCTTCGCGATAAGAAGGTAACACAATACAATCACTTTCCATTATGATAGGCCTAACATCATGTGTAGTACCGAGATATTCCAGCACACCGTCATTGATCCATTCATGCAACTGTGCATATCCGATCGCTCGTGGGTTATCAGCCTGAACATCGCCTAGCAATTTAAACTTTATGTTTGGATGACGAATATGAATCTGCTTTGCGGCTGCTACATATTCTCCAATCCCCTTATCCCATAACAACCGCGCAATGAGCAAAAAACTAACCGAGTCATCTTCAGC
Organism: Aeromonas sp. 600948; assembly: GCF_049174875.1. Classification (NCBI taxonomy): domain Bacteria; kingdom Pseudomonadati; phylum Pseudomonadota; class Gammaproteobacteria; order Aeromonadales; family Aeromonadaceae; genus Aeromonas; species Aeromonas sp. 600948. Next base: position 147,657 of record NZ_JAAKTY010000003.1, on the reverse strand, counting down.
AAATTTTTCTGAAGGATAAAAAAAACTCAAATCAACGCCCTCGCCAGGCAGTAACAGAGTCTTTCTTTTATCTACCAACTGTCTTGATACAAATTCAAGGCGATCATCTTCATTTAAGAAAATGACTAGCTTAGGATATTTAAAAGCGAATTTATAAAGCAACCTTACTACTTTGGGCACCCAACCATCATTCATAAAGGCATATCCTAACCCAGTGGTTATAGCCAAGGCAGGTGTGCGACAAAGATGTGCAGCAAAAGAACCATATATATTTGGTTTTACCGTATAATGGATAATTAAATCCGCATTAATTTTTCTATATATTCTTACGAAATCAAATATTAATTTTAGTTCAACAATTGGATTGACTCCTTTAGGGGATAGTGCCAACGGTATAAATGAACACCCCAAATCACAGAGCGAAAAAACTGTATTATCAGGTGGAGCAACAATGGTTATGCGATATCCATGTTGTATAAGTGCAGATAATAATCCGCGGCGAAAATTCCACATTGACCACGCTGTATTGCTCACCATACAAAGATGTTTGCTCATGTGTAGTCCTGGTACAAATTTAACCAACGCAGACAGATAGTCTCTATTGAATAATGGCTAATAACCCGAATCCGAGCCTCCCTAGTCATCACCTCTCTCTCAAGCGGCGAAAGCATCATAGCCTGCTCAATCGCGGTAAATAGCTGCTGACTATTTTTAGAGGGGACAAGCAATCCAGCAGAGCCAACCACTTCCCTCACTCCACCACAATCGGTGGCAACCACTACCCGCTCAGTAGCCATAGCCTCAGCCACAACTAAACCAAACCCCTCCCAAGCTGATGACAACACAAATATATCTGCTGCACTCATCCAATCTTCAACATCATAGCGCAGCCCCAAGAAATGAACTCGCTCGCTAATCCCTTGTGCGCTAGCGATTGTGGTTAAGTATTCTTTTTCCTCACCCTCACCTATGATGACCAACTTAACATTATTGGATCTCGAAGATAACATCGCAAATGCAACAAGCAAATTTGTATAGTCCTTGGCAGCGGTCAGTCTGCCTACTGAAATTAACAATATGTTATTGTCATCAATCCCAAGCTGAGAGCGTAATTTATTTCTGACTGTGGCGTTAAAATAAAAACGCTCCGTATCAATACCATTATACATGACTTTCATTCGCCCGGCAGATACCGCACCTTGTTTAATAAAAGCCTCAACAGCTTCTTGGCTTACGTTTGTGTTAAGATCACATAACCTTTCGGTAAGCCGGTATGCCAATATCCGCCACCCTCTTCCCTCATTAACACTATGTGCAGAGCAGATAAGCTTCGGAAATGATACAAATAATCGTAATAACCGAGCAAAAATATTTGCATGCACCATATGGCTATGCACCACATCCGGTTTATATTGATTAAGTAACCTGATCGCCTGCCAGTATGCTTTGAAAACACTAAATGGAGTTTTCCTCATCTGCAGTGAAACGATGTTTGCTGCAGTCGAATGTGGGCGATTGCTAATTTCACCGGTCATCGAGATAATTAATATATGGTGGCCCAACCTAATAAATTGATCTGCCAAATCGCACACTTGTCGTTCAGCGCCCCCCATACCAAGGCCTGTGATTACCATCGCAATTTTCATGCTATCTCTTCAACCAACAGTAAAGAATGCACTGGAGACTTCTGACACATGCTTTGACCTTGCCGAACAATCGAGTATCTCGGATCACCTGGTCTCGATAAAACAAACCAAAACCACATGGATTACTTCTTAGATTTTTTTTAAAATTTGAGGTGTAGCCATCAGGAAGATATTCACACAAGTATATTACTTGGTCTACATAAAAAACTATCTTACCTATATCGGCAATTCTATTCCATATATATAACTCTGGTACAAACTTTTCGCCCGGGAACTGAGGAAAAGGAAACTCACGCATAACATTAGTGCGAAAAACATAAGCCAAGTCACCTTGTAATATATGCCCTGCCATGATGGGCTGCATTACCATTGACTTGCTCCATGCGGTGTCGGAGATACCAATTATATGACCAGATAATGTTGCTCTTCTAAAACACATCCCAACAAATTCCGAGCTAATATGATTCATAACATCATATAGCTTGGCAACAGCATCACCAGTTAATAAGTCATCACTATCCACAATGATAATCCAATCACCGGTCGCATGAACCACACCTTCATTTATAGCGCGATGCTTCCCTCCATTTTCTTTATAAAAATAATTGATTGGAAAGTCAGATTTAACTCTATAATCAAAAATAAGCTCGGCGGTACCATCAGTGCTACCGTCATCGATTACGAGCCATTCAAAGTCCCGCCTTGTCTGCTGACACAAACTGTCATACAACCTTGGTAAAACATATGCTCTGTTATAAGTTGGCGTCATTATTGTTATCATTGCACGACCTTACACACGCAACCTTTATATTGATGAATGAAGTATATCGACATCGTCGCAGCCATCATCAAAAAAGCATTAGTTATGTAAACGATGTAAATGTCACCGGAACGAAATACTTTTAGCAACAGCCAATAGTTGAATATGCTTATAATTAATAGAAAGAACCACTTGCACATTATCAAAAAATATTTTTTGTCACGGTATAATCGTTGCATTAAAACGCTATCCACAGCGAAAAAAGAAAGCGCAGGCAACATCATAATGGCTAAATCTGCTGCTAACTCATAATCTTTTCCAAAGATAAAATAGACAATTTCATGTAGCCATAACCAACCCATTAATTGCAAGATACATGCAACTAATAACAGCCCTAAACAAACCGTATGTATTTTTTTTACTCTGCGCCCATATAACATCATTGGGGCTATAGACTGCACAACTATACCAAGTACAAGTACGCCCTGCTCTAGCATTTGACTAGCCACACCATACATGGCTAGTTGTTCATACCCTAAGTAATGCTCGATGAAAAAGCGATCAATCCTCATATAAATCAGCATCAGCATTAATGGAACCCAGAGCGCCCCACCTCGACTTAACATTACCACTGCCACTTTTTTATGCCAGTCCCAGATGCCACCTCTAAAATAAATAACACAACTCAGTGACATAGCTAAAAACATTGCTTCTATTGCCCTGCTTGAATAGATGATGAAATAAGATGAAAGTAAAAAAGCGAGGCTTACCAAAAGCACCCTTAATAATAAAATTGCAAGACGAATCGCTACAACAACACCTATATTTGTGGTGGCTTGATAGTAGTTGGCTATTACTGAAAATGGTTCATTAAAAATGAGCGCCAGCGCCAATAGCATTAGCATTAATCTTACATCTTGATCTGCGACAATAAAATTTGCGTAGATTAATGTGACAAGCAAAGCAACCAAAGCGAAAAGTAGACGAAAAACAAATACTGAAGATAGTATCTTCCAACGCAAATGAGGATGCCGAACTAATGCCGGAACAACAACTTCCGAGCCGGCAATCAATGTAACTGATGACAATAAAATGACGGCATTAAGCGAATATAGCCATTTCCCATATAATGACACACCGAGTAGATGACTAATTACCCCCTCGCAAAAAAAAACCAACCCAATGGTCACCATTTTTTCAAATAATAGAATACTAACATTAGTAATAATTGCGGCATATTCTCGATAAAATGCCACAACCAGGCCTAATCGCATCCAAGTTGCCTCATTATAGAAACAGGTAACTCAATTTCTAGCCAGCAAAAAATTAACATTGTGTACTGGTAGCTTCACGATGTTCTCCGTTATTGTATGCTGCTGCTTCGCTAGCCACACCAGATCACAGATACCATCCGTCGGTTCGAATGCAGCAGGAGCATGCATCAGGATCTCGCGCACTTGCTGTTGATCAAAACGGTGACAAGCATCATCCAGCGAGGCCAGCAAGGGGCGCAGTCGGGACCAGGGCAGCCAGCTCTCTTGTGCCACCATGATCCTGGGGTGTTCGGTTCCTCTGGCATCATCACCAATCAGTAACTCTTCGTAGAGCTTTTCGCCCGGCCGCAACCCCGTCACCTCTATGGCGATATCACCATCGGGACGCTGCTCATCACGCAGTGTCAGGCCGCTGAGGCGTATCATGCGCTTCGCCAGTTCCATGATCCGTACCGGTTGCCCCATATCGAGCACAAAGACGTCGCCCCCCTCCCCCATGGCGCCGGCCTGGATCACCAACTGGGCAGCCTCAGGTATCGTCATGAAGTAACGGATGATATCGGGGTGAGTCAGGGTGATAGGCCCCCCCTTATCTATCTGCTGTCTGAATAACGGCACCACTGAGCCGGAAGATCCAAGAACATTGCCAAAGCGCACCATACAAAAACGGGTGCTGTGCTTCTCGCGGGTCAAGGCTTGCAAGATCAATTCGGCCAGACGCTTGCTGGCCCCCATGGTATTGGTTGGCCGCACGGCTTTATCGGTAGAGATCAGCACGAATGTTTCCACCCCTGCCTCAATGGCCGCCTGTGCCGCATAAAGAGTGCCGAATACGTTGTTACGTACTCCTTCAATGATATTGAACTCGACCAGCGGGACATGTTTGTAAGCCGCGGTATGGTAGACGGTCTGGATCCTGAAGCTCTGCATCACCGTTTTTAGACGATGCTGGCGCTGTACTGAACCCAGTAACGGCACCAGATCCGTTTCGATTTCTTCACGCTGACACTGCTCCCGCAGGTTCTTGTGCAGGACATAGAGGGCGTATTCGGATAGTTCGAACAGTACCAGAGTGGATGGACGGCACCGCAAGATTTGGCGACAGAGCTCAGAACCAATAGAGCCACCGGCACCTGTCACCATGACCGCTTTGCCCTTGATATTGGCTTCCATCAAGGTGGTCACAGGCTCTACCGGATCTCTGCCCAACAGATCGTCGATGGAGACCTCATTGAGCTGATCTATGCGGGCAGAGCCATTAACCAGATCAGCCATTCCCGGGATAGAGAGCACTTCGCAAGAGAGGGGCTCAAGTGCATTAATCACCTCCTGACGACGAGCCCTGGTGCTGCTCGGCATAGCCAGCAAGATCTTCTGCACCCCATGGTGGTCAATCAGAGTTGGCAGCTGAGCACTGTGATAAACGGTACAACCCTGGATCACGCATCCCTGTTTGGCGGGATCGTCATCAATAAAGGCGACGGGATAAAACTCATTACCTTGCAACAAGGCCATTTGCAGTTGTCGACCCGAAGAGCCCGCGCCATAGATCAACACCTGGGTACGAGCCAAACGGGTGGTATTAAGGAGCGCCCGGAAAAACAGCCGCACACCGCCAACCAGTAACACCAAAAAGGAGAGATAGATAACCGAGACCGTTCTCGGCAGAAAGATATCAAAGTAAAACGCAGAGAGAACAAAGAAACAGGTTGAAAGAAATGCCCCTAGCGAGATTGTCCATAGTACCCGAAAGCTGACATATCGCAGCACTGCGCGATAAAGCCCCAGCCTTACAAACAAACTGATGCTGACAATGATAATTGCGCCAAGCAGTGCCCAGTGATGCGGGCTATCGATTGGCCAGTTGTGTTCAAGCCGGATCCAGTACGCCCCCCAATAGGTCATGGTGATCAAGAGCATATCAACGGCGACAGAGATGACACGCTTGCTGGCTCGTGACAGGGAGCCCAGGCAAGTCAGTAGCCAGCTCCCACCGGGTAAAAGCTCATTTCTCATTCTGGTACTCCTGCATTCAGGTGATACGCAAGAAAAGCTAACGGCAAGTAGGCAATGACCAGACCGCTCACACCATCGAGCTGGCCCAATACAATCATGACAGCGATCGGCGCAAGCCAGAGGCTATTTATAAGAAGCACAGCCAAGGTCACGTTTCGATGGCTCTGCCAACGCCTCGCCAGATATTGATAGCCATGAGTACGATGCGCCTCGCTCAGACGACATTTCAGACGATAGCGATTCAGTAACGTCCAAGTCGCATCAACCACAAAGACTCCGAGCATGACGAGCCATGCCCACAGGAATTGAGGCGCAGAAGCGGCATCCAGCAGCATCAGGGAAGCCAGCATCAAGCCAAGAAATCCGCTGCCACCATCCCCCATAAAGATCATGGCGGGTGGAAAATTCCAGCACAAAAAGCCAGCCGCCGAAATCCCCAGTAGCAGGATCAAACTGGCAGACGACCACTCCCCCCCAACCAGATAGTGAAATAACGTCATGAACAGACAGACGACAACGGCTTCACCTGCCGCCAAGCCATCGATGCCATCCATAAAGTTGTAGAGATTGATAAACCAGATCACCCCCAGCCAGACCAGCAGGTAACCAAACCAGGCCAGGTCGAGCTGCCAACCAAAGAAGGTCAGCGCTGGCAAACCATTAACCGCAGAAACCACCAAAGCGGCCGCCATGCTCTGCACAATCAGGCGGGTTCGAGGCTTGAGAGAGATGTGGTCATCGATAAAACCAACCAATGCAATGCCCAGCGCCGCAGCCCATATCAATGCAAAGCTTCTCTGGGATATGCCGGCGGGCAGTGGGATTAGGGTAACAAACAACGGGGCTGCCAGCAGAAAGGTCGCCACGATAGCCATGCCACCGCCTCTCGGGGTAGGCACCTGATGCGAACTGCGATGATTGGGTTGGTCAAGCAAGCGGGTCTGGGCGTAGCGCCTGAGCAGGCCGGTCATGGTAATTGAAAGAAAAAGACAAAATATCGACAACAAAACAAATGCCAGCATCAAGACGACTCACTATGGATTGACGCCATCAGAGATAAGGTCTGAGAGAGCGAATAGGGTGCCGACCATTGTAATCGGCTCTGAGCCTTGCGGGTATTCATTTCCAGAGAGCCATAAATCCGTTGTAGCTTGGCATCAATCCCCAAACAGCGTCCAAGCCCTCTTATTACTCCTGGTGGGAGATAAAAGAGCCGACAGCTAACTCCTTCTGCTTCTGCAATCGCCGCCAACAACTGAGACGTCGACACTGCGACAGGATCTGCGACTAAAAAGACCTGGTTCACTGCGGCAGGGTGCTCCATCGCATGGGCAATGAAGTCACACAAATTAGGTAACGCCAACAGGCTACGCGCATTGGTCAAACGGGCAAAGGGTAGCGGGACCCCTTTGCGCACCCACGTCATCATGCTGGCAAAGTTAGCCTTCACCCCTTCCCCGTAAATAAGAGGAGGACGGATGATGGTTACAGCCATACCACACTCTTTCGCGAGTGCCATCAGCCCCTGTTCCGCCTCATACTTCGAGCGTCCATAGGGATCTTCTGGCGGACTTTGCACATTCTCATCAAATGGCTTGCCTGGCTCGGTCTGCTCGCCATTCACTTTGATCGAGCTGATAAACATGAAGCGCTTCACCCCAGCCTCAGCCGCTTGTCGAGCAAGCGTTAGGGTGCCCTCTGTATTCACCGCTCGAAATGCTGCCAGGGGATCTGTCGCGGTATCCGACATCACGTGCACCCTGGCAGCACAGTGAACAACCACATCCACCTGTTGCAATTGGGCTGTCCAGTTGGCATCCGCAGTCAGAGAGGGAGCATGAAGATGGTAAGAAGCCAGCGGGTGACTTCGCACCGCTCCTTTAACATTCGCCCCCAGAGCCAGCAAGTGTTCACAGACCGCCTTGCCTACAAATCCGTTGGCACCTGTGACAAGAATTCTAGGTATGGACATACAGTTTGAGATAGGCATTTCAAGATGAATAATAATTTGAGATAACCTTTTCATATAACGTCATATATTTATCAATCATGACGTCGGCAGTAAAGTTATGTTCAAATCTAGCCTTTGCATTTTTCCCCATACGCTCAGCTTCATCTTGATCATCCCATAACTTTTTCATTGCAGATGAGAGAGCCTCACTATTTGCTGGCTCAACTGCCAAGCCGGTTTCACCATGCAGATTTATATATGTAGTGCCTGTACCAATTTCGCAAGTAATCATTGGCTTACCATACATTGATGCCTCTAACAAAGTCATACCAAACGCTTCAGAACGCAGATGAGATGGAAATACCACAGCGTAACATAACTCCAGTAAAATATTCTTTTCAGCGTCACTTACTGGACCAACAAACAACGTATTTTTTAATCCTAACTTATTCGCCTGAGACTTCAACTCCTTTTCACATGGGCCTTCACCAATTATTATCAAAGGATAATCAAGTCCACGCATAGCATCAAGGACAAATGACAACCCCTTATAATATCGTAAAAATCCGATAAAAAGAAAAAAACGCCCTTTTATTTTATCATTCCATTTATTCGATAACGATAGTTCTGCATAACTTGGAGATACCTTTTCCAGACCGAATGGTATCACCTCAACATCCTTTTTTAGGCTAGAGAGAACAGGGCTGGTCTTGACATAATTGGGTGAAGAAGCGACCACAGCATCAACTTTATTTAGAAAAGACATCATCAATGGCTTATAAAGTTGTAGCAGGTATTTTTGTTTGACAATGTCAGAATGGTAACTGACCACCGTCGGCTTTTTAGGATTAACCCAAAAATGAACAAGATCCATATAGGGCCACGGAAAATGATAATGAATAATATCAGCTTTCTCAGCCAGTCGCCTGAATTCGACAATCGCAGACCATGAAAAACCAGTCGAAGCTATATAAAAATCTTCTTTTGCAGCATGCACACTATGATTAGCGATGTTAAAATTTCGACCAGCATTCTCAGCACTTAAACATAATACATCAACCTCATGCCCTCTTTTTACTGCACCTTCCGCAAGCTGATATATGACTTGTTGCACACCACCGTAAGCATCTGGATAATATGTTTTAAAAAAATGAAGAATTTTCATTATCTTCCAAGCCCTTATCTAAAAAATAGTTCTTTGTGTATTGATGAACATCTGGTGATGCAAGAAGGTCTACTATATCAAACCATTTATACTTTGAATGCTGAGCAACAGAGAATGAATTTATATCATGGTCTAGTTCTATTGAATACGCTAAAACAACATAGTGAGTTGGAGTCATAACGTCATAAAAAGAATCTTTATAAAAATGCTCGTAGACTCCAATAAATTTAGCTTTCGAACTCTGTAACGTCACACCAAGCTCATTCTCAGCAACTCTTTTAAAGGCATCTAATATAGCTTCTCCCTTTTTTATCCTGCCCCCCAAAACAAACCAATGATCGGCTGCAGGTCTATTTCTTCTGAGACCGAGAAGATATCGCCCTGAACTATCTGAAATCACCAGATCAATCGAGATTAAGGGGGTGCTTTTTATTGTTTTTAAAAAATCATCATCCGTAAGATGCATATCTCGCCCCAAGATGTTATTTATATTTCTTTGCTGGCACACCCACATAAATTCCGGGCTGATCTATAGTGTTTACAACACACGCACCGGCACCAACAGTAATCTCGTCGCGAACAGTAATATTGTTGATTATAGTCGCGCCAGCACCTATAAAACATAACTTCCCAATATTAACTGAACCTGCCACTGTACTGTTGACCGATACATGCGTAAATTCATCAACACAGACGTCATGTTCAATTATTGCACCTGAATTGATAATGCATCCCTCACCAATTTTAACTGAAGGACCAATGTGCCCATGATGACCGACGAATGTTCCTTTACCTATGATAGAGTTAATACCAATCGTGGCTGTGGCAGAAATCAAGGTGGCAACTTGCCACCCCATTTTCCCCAATATCTCTAACTGTAACTTTCTTTTATGATTATCACCTACTGCAGAAAAAAAAATCCACTCATCGGGAGAGATTACATCCCATGAAGGAAAGACTGGATAACCCAAAATACTCTCGCCAGGTTTTGCATTATCATCAATAAAGCATAACGTTGAAAATCCTAACGATAATGCTATATCAGCCACACTTCTTGCATGTCCACCACATCCTAAAATGGCCAACTTCTTTGAATCTACCACATTATTTCTCCAAGCAACTAATACGCTCAAGTATATCGATATGCTCATTTACAACATCAGACCATGTACGCATTGATAACTGATCGTATATCTGCAACTGTTTTCGTAGTAAGATGTCCTTATAGTGGAGTGCCCATTCTATTCTCTTAGCCATATCTCTCCAATCATATGGATCAAAAAATGTCATTTCCTGTAACTCAGGGTCAGTAAGAATTTCTTCAGTTACAGGAATACGAGCCATAACAACTGGTGTATTAACAGATAACGCCTCAGTAAATGTAAATGGACACCCACCTTCACTTAGACTTGGATTAACTGCCAAACTTGCCAATTTATAACAAGCTGCGAGCTCTTGCATTGTTAGTCCATGCAAAAATAAAATTTCGTGTTGCAGATTGTGACTAATAACAAATTCTTTTACTTCAGGCATAACACTAACACTGCCGGTAACGATCAGTTTGTGCTGAACGAATTTTTTTCGTAAAAGATACTCATACGCTTTGAATAAACTTATTATGTTTTTATTTGGCCTGATCTGGCTAGCATAAAAAACAAACTCTACATCTTTATTTTTAAATATTGAAACATAATTCTGCTCATTCGATTTGCGAATAGCGGACATGAGTAACGACTTGGCATAATGGGTAGTTGCCTCTTCATTATCTGGTAGACCAGTAATATTAATGAAGCTATCAACTTTATTAGCGGCGTGATGTACTACAGACACCTTGTCCATTGATACTTGATAGCCATCAATAAGTGTATTCCATTTTACCACTTCACTATAAGTTACAAAGTGATCCCCTGTTCTGATAGCCTCTTCTAACAATTTAAACGTCGATAGAGTTCTATCACCACCAATTTGAGAAAAGGCCACGGGAAACTCTCGTAAAACAACATCAGGTACACACATTAATCGAGGGGCATCGATCTTGTTAAACTCAGGCCAATAGGCTGTTGGACAATACCATGCAGATATATCATGCATACTATCGATTAATGCGCTTATACGCTTCCCTTCCACCAACTCCATGTTACGGTAGAGACGCAATACAAATCCATCATCTTTAGGCGAGTAAATCATTTTCATGAAACGGCCTATGTACTTGGAAAACCTGCCCAGCACAATTAATTTCAATCTACGAATAAAAAAGAACGCCAATAAAAAAGGAAACGAAAAAATAAAAAATAATGGGAAAATGATTAAAGCCAGCAGAAATAACAAACACCCTTCAATGCCTAAAAGGATCAGATCCAATTTTGTGTATGCATTTAACAAACGCTTTTCCACATAATGGAAAATATTTTCCTTCAAGCTAGCAACCAACTCCAGTAAAAACGATTTGAGTGTTTTTCTTTTTTGTCTTTTCGTTTTACGGTTAATGTACCAATGGTAAAGATCCAGTAAAAGTGGTCTTTTATCTGGCGAGCGAATCGAAAAACTGTCATGTGGTACATTCTCACTATCAAAAAGGTCATATAGATCTTTCGTAGACCAACTAGGACAAACCAAGGTAAACTTTACATCATCACGTGCTGCAGCACCTTTAAGAAAGGCAGCCAAGTAACGACCAAGTCCCTCCTTTCGTAAATCAACAGATGGGGCATAGCAAAGATAAATTCCAAATTTTCTCACAGACATTCGCGTATTACCCCCCAATAATGCTTAGCCAGATTTTGCACTCGTTGTTCTTTCAGTATATCTTTACTAGGCAAATTTTTTCGAAGATGCAAAGCTTGCTCTTCTATATATTTTAGCTGCCAAGCCATTTGCTCCGGCGAGTTTGCATCAGACCATGTTAAATTAAGTGAAAACTGTCTATCTATTTCACGCATTGCCGGATAATCAGAGGAGAGTGCAGGTATATTCAGATAGGCAGCCTCAATAACCGAAAAAGTACCATTATCAATGCGCGCAGGATGCCATATAAATGCTGCTTTTTTTAGTGCTTTTTTATATTCTAAATCGGATAACTCACCACATAATTTTATCTTACGTTTCAACGACTTACTATTATCAACAGTTCTCACAAACTCGCTCAAATATGAAAGTTTACTTTCCATTATACTCTGAGTATTAACTCCAGTAATAAAGCATGTAAGAGAACCGGCTAGCTGATTATAATAAATTTCTAATGCTTTGACAGCATTGAGATGATTCTTATGTGGACTGAGATTAGTTGTCCAAATGAAATAATCGCCAACATCTTTTTGCTGCTCATCTGAAAACGAAAAGTCAGGTGCCAACATAGGTAACCTAGCAATTCTGTCAGACTCAATACCAGCATATTGTTGCGCATCTCGGCAAGTAAACTCAGTAGTAACCAAGACTCGCTCAGCTTGTGTTGCTGCTTTCAAGTAGGGATGATCAGCACCTCCTTGCAAAATTGAAACATATCGCTGCAAATAATCGTATACCATCAATACTATCGGTCTTACTGGAAGCAGCGTTTTGTCCAGCCTGTCGGAAACGAAAACCCAAATATCACAATCATAGAAATTACTGATGCTGTCATTGGGCACCATATATGATTCATCTACGGCACACCAGCCATCATGACCAGCATACTGCATAGCACGTGTAGCATCATCTTTAGAAAGATGTTGCCAATAGAAGCTTCTCCTTTGAATTTTTGGATTTAAATCCCGCAATTCATTAGCATGCTCTAATTCATCAATTGTTGGATGCGCAAAAACGACCTCACATTCTTCATTAGCCTGTTGACTACCAAGTAATATGGCATCAGCTAAAAGCTTAGCGCCTCGCAGACTCCCCCCTCGATACTCAATCGGAACAATTACACCAATTCGCTTTTTTCTAGTGATATATGTAGGGCGAGCTTTCTGCTGAAGGCGATGCTCTTTTAATCCATCAACGACAAGGCTAAAGTTTCTTTTCCATATTGAAGCACAATACTCTGGCATCATTTGCTCAAGAAGCACATGCTGTGTTTTTCTAATATCATTGATTAACTGTTCATCGCCATTTAAAATTTTTCTAATCTTAGCCTTAGCCTCTGCAATTGTTTCACATCTGCCAGGTAAATCCCCGCCACCCATCAAATCCAGCATTCCCCCAGCCATATATATTAATGGCATACCAGCTTGTATAGCTTCAAAGGGATGATAATGTATATGATTTAGTTCAGTGGAATGATAAAACATAACGCTGCATTGTTGCATGTTATCAGAGTGCTCTTCTTTAGATACAAAGCCGAGTACTTTCTTATCATTAACAGCTATTGGCTGCGCACCACCAATGATATAATCAAACTCTTTAAAATCACGAACAAAGGATTCATAAATACTTTTAAAGTATGGAGATGTTCCTATTCTAGGACAGACAAATAGTATCGTCTTTCTTTTTCCAGTCCAATTATCAGGTTGATATTTACCTTTTAAACCAACAGGCAAATAGCATGAGCGCTTTGCTAAATATGGCATTTCTACATCGGAAATATGCTCATAGCCACAACCAAACCAGAATCTTTTCCCCATCGATTTAATCGTTGATACTACATTATCTCCACACTCACTTCTTAGTAAAGAAGAATAATTGTATCCCTTAGATAATCCAAATACACGAAGAATGACGGCACCATTAAAATTTTTAATGGTTGACTTAATTTGCTTTGGGAAGAAGCCAATTATCGCATAATCAAAATATTTATTGACAATATCCCAAGCGTTTTTACTGGGCGACTCATACCAATTTTGTTCATTTAAAATATCAAGTTCATGCCTAGGGATAGTCAATTTATCGTCAAAATCGAATGTAATACTTGCCGATAAATTTCCCTCATCATATGGAAACTTTTTTGGAAGATATATTTCTTCAATACCAAACTCTATTAGCTGAGGTATTTCAAAGTTTCTTAATGTTGAATGGTTAAGCAGCCACAACACTCGATTTTTCATGCTAAATCCAGATTATTGACTCGTTTATAGGCAATGATCGCATCATCAATGGGGCCATCAAAAATGTATTCACCATGATGAAATACAATCCCTCTTGAACAAATATTTTTCAATGCGCTGAAATCATGTGATGCTAAAACTAGTATTTCAGCATTCTCAATCAAACTCATTATTCTGCTTTTAGCCTTTGCCATAAACTGAGCATCACCAGCACCAATCACTTCATCTAGGAGCAAAATATCGCCACCAACTGCTGTGGATATAGCAAATGCTAGTCTTACCTGCATGCCTGCAGAGTAAGTTTTAATTGGATAATCAATAAACTCACCCAAACCAGCAAACTCAACGATCTCATTTTCTTTCTCTTTCATAAAAGTCGGAGAGAGGCCAAGCAGAAGACCACGATAGAGAATATTCTCTCGGCCTGTTGCATCAGGTTCAAAACCTAGACTCAAATCAAAAAGAGAACGAACTTGCCCTTCAACAATTAATTTACCACTAGATATAGGATAGAGACCTGCCACCGTTTTAAGAAATGTACTTTTTCCTGCACCATTATGCCCTAAGAGCCCGACCCTCTCTCCATTATTTATTTCTAGCGTAATATTTTTTAATGCATGAATATCAGAGACAGAACGCTCTGCTTTTCCTTTTTTAAAAGCAGCAGAGAAAAGAGACTTTAGTGACCGCTCTTTGTAAGCTACTGATGCATAATGAAGGTTAACATTCTCAAGTTTAATTTTATTCTTTTTCATAGGTAGAAGATCACTTTTTTCTCTGCATTTCGGCCAATCAGCCACGCAAGCAAAAATAGGAAAGCAGCAGTTATCAGACTAAATGTATAGTTCTCCAGACTCGGCCACTCACCTTTTAGTAGTGGTGCTCTTATAATTTGCAATACATGATACACAGGATTGTAATCGACTAGCCAATCCAATCCGCCAGAACGGAACATACGTTCTTCGAAATATACCGGAGAGATAAACCATATCGCTTGCATGACTAATCCCATCGCATGTGGTACATCTCTAAATCTAACCCCGATATAGGCTAGTAATGTTGATAATGGCCATGCAATAAGTGCCAATATTGGGAAAACAGTTAAGGTGGCTAGCCAGGTTATATTTATATTTTGTGGCAATACAACTATTGACCAAGCAAATAGAGCCAAACTGGCAAGTGCAAGTACTATAATGCTGCTCAAGACAGTTCGTAATGTATATATTGCTAATGGATGCTTGCATTGTTTAATGTAGGCATCTGCTTGCACAAACGCAAGTGAACCACCAATGGTATTGGCTACTACAAAATCCCAGACTATAATTCCTGACAAAATATAGGGTGCATACGTCACTATGTCCGTATTAAACATTTTACTAAAAACTATAGATATTAATAATGTCATACCTAAAGGTTGAATAAATGACCATAATACACCGAAAAAAGACCGCCGCCAACGAGAGCGTAGATCCGATAAAGCGAGATGCTGCCAAAAATATCTAGCATCCCAAATACCCCTAACATAATAAAGACTCATAGAACTCCCACCAACTTAAAATAACCCTTCACCAACGAAAGATGAAGGGTTATTTATTTAACATTACTTATTTAAATAAAAATCAGAAATTAAGTTGCAGATATAATCAACATCTTTTTCCAATAATTCAGGGTAGCTTGGTAGATTCATTCCTCTTGAGCTGATATTTTCAGCAACAGGAAATTTATGTTCCGTAAATACATGTGGCATCGTATTAGCTAAAGGAAACAATGGCCTTGTCTCAACATCATGACTCTTTAGAACAGTTCTGAGCAAGTCTCTATCTTGTGCATTCTCGACTAGGATCGAGCACATCCAAAATGAATGCCTGGTATTCTCAATCTCTTTGTGGAATGTTATCGGCAAATGGTTTAATCGACGCTGATACCAACTGGCAATCTCTCTTTTTTTTGCAATTATCTCGTCTGCTTGCTCTAATTGTGCCAGGCCAATCGCAGCACATATATTTGTCATGCGATAATTAAATGCCAACGCATCATGCCAATACTCTTTAACCTTCGAAACACCTTGGCTCTTCAAGTGGCATGCCAAGTCATGGACATTTTTATCCTTTGAAACAACCATGCCACCTTCGCCGGTAGTTATTGTCTTATTTCCAAAGAAACTGAATGTTGCCACATCACCAAATGTACCAACATGCTTATTCTTATAAAGAGTACCGAACGCCTCCGCACAGTCTTCTATCAAAAACAAGTCATGTTTCTTACAAACATCGACTAACGCATCCATATCACATGGTAAACCATAAAGATGCACAGCCATGACAGCCTTGGTCTTTGTTGTGATTTTTGCTATTACATCATTGACATCGATGTTCCATGTATCTGGTAGCGAGTCAACATAGACTGCTTTTGCACCGGTCTGAATGATTGTATTCACTGAGGCAATATATGTGAATGAAGGAACAATAACCTCATCACCAGGACCAATACCTAAAGCAGCCAACGCCAAATGAAGTGCTACAGTACCATTACTCACTGTTGTACAATTTTCTGCACCAATATACTTTGAAAATGCAGATTCAAATCTGTTAATAAACTCACCTTTTGAAGAGATCCATGTTGAATCAAGGCATTCATTAACATATTTTTTTTCATTACCAGATAATCTTGGTTGATATACTGGAATCATAGTCACTCCACACTGACATTAACATCAAAGCCATGAGATTTCAGCAAGGCATGCTGGCGAGCTTGCTGCAAATCATATGCAACCATCTCACTTACCATTTCTGCGAGTGTCGTTTCCGGCTCCCAACCCAGCTTATTTTTTGCATTAGATGGGTCACCAAGAAGAGTCTCTACCTCGGCCGGTCTGAAATAACGTGGATCAACACATACGATAATATCATCGACCTTCAATGCCGGCGCCTTATCTCCATAAATCGCCGAAACGACAGCTTTTTCCTCGACGCCGCTTCCAACAAAGTTCAATTCAATACCTAACTCAGCAGCGGCCATTTTTATAAATTCACGGACACTATATTGCACTCCAGTTGCAATGACAAAGTCCTCTGGCTGCTCTTGTTGCAACATCATCCATTGCATCTTGACATAGTCTCTTGCATGTCCCCAATCACGCAATGAGTCCATGTTTCCCATATACAGGCACTTTTCGAGGCCTTGAGCAATATTTGACAAACCTCGAGTAATTTTTCTAGTGACAAATGTTTCTCCACGACGGGGTGACTCATGATTAAACAAAATACCATTACAAGCATACATACCATATGCCTCACGATAATTCACCGTAATCCAGTACGCATACATTTTTGCAACAGCATAAGGGCTGCGCGGATAAAAAGGTGTTGTCTCTCGCTGCGGAATTTCTTGCACGAGGCCGTATAGTTCGGATGTCGATGCCTGATAAAAACGAGTTTTTTTTGTCAGTCCCAAGAAACGAATAGCTTCCAATAAGCGTAAAGTACCTATCGCATCAACATCCGCAGTATATTCTGGGGAATCAAAACTAACAGCGACATGAGATTGAGCACCAAGATTATAAACTTCATCTGGTTGAACTTCGGCTATAATTCTCGTTAGATTTGATGAATCCGTTAAGTCACCATAATGTAGTTTAAAATCAACGTTCTCTTCATGAGGGTCTTTATAAATGTGGTCTACACGTTGTGTATTAAACTGAGATGCACGGCGCTTAATACCATGGACTTCATACCCCTTCTCTAATAGAAACTCAGCCAGATATGAACCATCCTGACCAGTCACCCCAGTAATTAACGCTACTTTCTTGGACATTTTCAGTACTCTCCTTATAAGTTGTTGATCATTTTATGTAATGAATTCAAACCAGACGTTAACTTGCTTATATCGTTTTTGCTTTCAACATTAAGCCTTAGTAATGGTTCTGTGTTTGAAATGCGAACATTAAATCGCCAATCATTCATTTCAATACTAAGACCATCTACATATTCTACCTTGACAGCAAGTGGCGCATAGACCTCTTCCAGCTTCTTTATTATCTCAAGAGCATTATCAACTCTATAATTTATCTCACCACTGCATGGATAGGCTTTAACACGTTCAGCAACTAAACTAGACAATGTGGATTTTTTTAGTGATAGCAAGTTAATTACTAGTAACCAAGGAATCATACCGCTATCACAGTAGCCAAAGTCACGGAAATAGTGATGGGCACTCATTTCACCACCATATATTGCATTCTCACTGCGCATCCGTTCTTTAATAAATGCGTGACCAGTTTTGCTTTGTACTGGTGTACCACCAGACTTTTCAACGATATCAATAGTATTCCATGTCAAGCGCGGATCATGAATGATTTTCTCATGAGGATTATCTACTAAAAATGCCTCTGCTAATAATCCAACAATATAGTATCCTTCGATGAAATCACCATTTTCATCAAACAGAAAACAGCGATCAAAATCACCATCCCAAGCAATACCCATATCAGCATGATAGAACTTTACCGCTTCCGATGTAGCACTTCTATTTTCAGGAAGCAATGGGTTAGGAATACCATTGGGAAAGTTACCATCTTCCTCATGATGAATTTTTATAAACTCAACAGGAACATTGAGGGTATTGAAACGTCGCTCGATAACATCAAGCACATGCCCTGCCGCCCCGTTACCGGCATTCACAACTAGCTTGAGTGGACGTAATTGATGCGGCTTTATATACGTCAGCAAATGATCGACATAAGCATCTAGTATCGATTTTTTAATCAATGTTCCTTGCCGGGAGGATGCAATGAAGTCACCCTTTTCAGCCAATGCTCGAATATCATTCAAACCACTATCACCACTAATTGGACAAGCATCACGACCAACCAGTTTCATGCCATTGTAATCCATAGGATTATGACTGGCCGTCACTTCTATAGCACCATCAATGTCTAACGTAAATGCTGCAAAATAGGTTTCTTCAGTCCCCGTAGTCCCTAAGTCGATGACATCACAACCGGCATCAAGAATCCCTCTTGCAAGTGCTTGCTTTAGGCTTTCGCTCGTGAGCCTAACATCGCCTCCAACAGCAATTGTCGTTGCATTTAGATACTGTGCAGTTGCACGGCCAATACGGTATGCAATCTCAGTGTTCAGCTCATCACCCAGTTTGCCGCGAATATCGTAAGCTTTAAAACAGGTAAGATTCATGATGCCCCCTAAATTAAATTCCTTTTCAATAATCAATGATGTCATCTTCACCTAAATATTCACCCGTTTGCACCTCTAGCATAACTAAATCGATGAGACCTGGATTTTTTAATTGGTGACGATGCCCAGCAGGAATATATGTAGATTGGTTAGCAGTTAGCAAGGCAATTTGATCTTCATAGAAAACCTCTGCAACACCAGATAATACCACCCAGTGTTCATTTCTATGATGATGCATTTGCATCGTTAAGCTAGCCCCAGGTTTAACTTCAAGTCTTTTTATTTTAAAACGCTCTCCCACCTCAAGTAACGTATAACGTCCCCATGGACAATAGACTGTACGATGTATTTTATATGCATCATTATTTATCGTCTTAAGGTGATTATAAATTAATTTTACATCCTGACTACTTTCTTTGTGAGCGACCAATAGAGCATCAGCAGTATCAACAATTACTAGGTTTTCTACACCTACAGCACCAATAACCCGATCCTCGCTCGAAATATAACAATTTGAGGTAGCATGTAAAATTGCATGCCCCTGAACGGTGTTTCCATCGTCATCAGCTTGATGTAGTTCACTTATTGCAGCCCAAGACCCAATATCACTCCAGCCTATGTCACATGGAACTACTGAAACATTTCCTGATTTTTCCATCACGGCATAATCTATCGAGATGTCTGGAACATGGATAAATGTGTCAGGGTCCAGATCAATATGCTTGACCTTTTTACTTTGAACCGAATCGGACTTGTCAAGGCAAGCTTTTGTTGCTATCAATACTTCCGGACAATGCAAGTCCATCTCTGCAATCATTGTACTTGCTTTAAAGCAAAACATACCTGAATTCCAGAAGAAGCGACCGCTTTCAAAGTACTCAATTGCCTTATCCAATGTTGGCTTTTCAACAAAGCGCAAAACCTCTGTACCAAGAGCTTCAATGTAACCATAACCTGTTTCAGGTATTGTGGGTTTAATACCAAATGTGACTAACCGTCCTGCTTTTGCTAATTCAATAGCGCAGGAAACAGCATCATCGAATGCAACTTGCTCTGTGATCAAGTGATCAGCAGCTAAGACCAACAAGACCGCATCATCGCCATATGTATCGCGAGCATAAATTGCTGCAGATGCTACTGCTGCTGCAGTGTTACGGCCATAAGGTTCAAGAATAAATGAAGTCTGAATTTCATTACTATTAACTTCTTTAAATGAATCTAGTGTTTTGAAATAAAGGTCTCGATTAGTAATAGTTAATACTTCACTGACATCTGATAATTTTGCTCCACGTAAAAATGCTTTTTGTAAAAAACTTTGATTATCCGATAGTTTAATGAATGGCTTGGGATGTTGTTCACGTGAAACAGGCCATAATCTTGAACCGCTTCCACCACACATAATAGCAGGAATTAAGACAGTCATAGATACACCATAATGTATTTAATGTGTTGATATGATTTTCAGAAATGTTTAGCTGCCATAAATGGCTTTGCATTTTTATCTTTAAGAGATAATATAGGGAGCATATCACTCTCCCACTCTATTCCTAGTTGCTGGTCATTCCAACATATTGTATGTTCAAAATCAGGTCTATAATAATTGGTTGCTTTATATAAAACTTCTGCTGTTTCTGTTCTAGTTATAAAACCATGGGCGAACCCTTTCGGAATCCACAATTGCCGCTTATTCTCAGCTGATAGATGAACACCGACCCATTTGCCAAAGGTCGGCGAATTTTCACGAATATCCACTGCTACATCAAATACTTCTCCCACAACACATCGCACCAGCTTTCCCTGGGCGTGTGGTGATGATTGATAATGCAGTCCACGCAACACGTTTTTCGAGGATTTAGAATGATTATCTTGAACAAAAGTAACAGGGTATCCTACTGCTTCTTCGAACAGTTTATGGTTGAAACTCTCAAAGAAAAAGCCACGCTCATCACCAAATATTTTTGGCTCAAAAATAAGTACATCAGGTATCGTGGTCTCGATTACATTCATCTTCATATCCATATTTTATTTAGTTTATTTTGCAGGAACGGGTGCATACCCTTAACTCCAACTCATACTTTCGAAACCATCTTTAACAGGTATTGTCCATAAGCATTTTTCGCAAGTGGTGTCGCCAACGTTTTTACTTGCTCTGCATCAATGAATTTCTTGCGATAGGCGATCTCTTCAGGACAAGCGACTTTCAACCCCTGACGGGTCTCGATGGTCTGAATAAAGTTGCTCGCTTCAATCATGCTCTCGTGGGTACCGGTATCAAGCCAAGCATAACCACGGCCCATCATGGCCACCGACAGATTACCTTGTTCCAGGTAGATACGGTTTACATCGGTTATCTCCAGCTCGCCACGGGGCGACGGCGTCAGACTCTTGGCGATCTTGACCACGCTGTTGTCGTAGAAATAGAGGCCGGTTACCGCATAGTTGCTCTTGGGCTCCAGTGGCTTCTCCTCCAGAGAGATCGCGGTGCCCTCTTTATCAAATTCAACCACCCCATAACGCTCGGGATCATGCACATGGTAGGCAAAGACGGTAGCACCGCTCTCTTTGGCCACTGCCGCCTCCAACTGTTTCTGCAAGTCGTGGCCGTAGAAGATGTTGTCCCCCAACACCAGTGCACAGGGGTCTGAACCGATAAACTCTGCACCCAGAATAAAGGCTTGTGCCAACCCGTCCGGGCTTGGTTGAACCTTGTATTGCAAACTCAGGCCCCACTGACTGCCATCACCTAGCAATTGCTCAAAACGGGGGGTATCTTGCGGCGTGCTGATGATCAAAATATCGCGAATTCCCGCCAGCATCAGGGTGCTGAGAGGATAGTAGATCATCGGCTTGTCATAGATAGGCAACAGCTGCTTGCTCACTGCCATGGTTACCGGATAGAGACGGGTGCCTGAGCCGCCGGCCAGAATAATGCCTTTACGTTTGGTCATGATGCTTGTTTCTTATATAGAGGAAGCATGGCTTTAGGCCACCTTTCCGTTTTATCCCTGCCAGCCAGGGAGGCCGTCACTACATCCCTAGCCAGTAATTTACTTGCCAAGGATCTCGGTCAACATCCGCTCCACACCGACTGTCCACTCCGGCAGCACCAGATCGAAGGTGCGCTGGAATTTGCCGGTATCCAGGCGGGAGTTATGGGGGCGTTTGGCCGGGGTAGGGAAGGCGCTGGTCGGCACCGCATTGAGTTGTGTCACCGCCAGTTCAACGCCAGCCTCTCTGGCTTTGGCAAACACCAGCTGGGCGTAGTCAAACCAGGTGGTGGTACCGGAGGCAATCAGATGGTACAGCCCGGCGACCTCGGGTTTGCGCTGCGCCACGCGGAGAGCATGGGCGGTGCAATCGGCCAGCAACTCGGCGCCGGTCGGAGCGCCAAACTGGTCATTGATCACTGACATCTCGCTACGCTCTTTGCCAAAGCGCAGCATGGTCTTGGCAAAATTGGCTCCGCGGGCGGCGTAAACCCAGCTGGTGCGGAAGATCAGGTGACGGGAACAAAGTGCGGCCCCTTGCTCACCCGCAAGCTTGGTTTCGCCATAGACGTTGAGCGGGGCGGTTGCATCGGTTTCCACCCAGGGGCGCTCACCGCTGCCATCAAATACATAGTCGGTGGAGTAATGCACCAACCAGGCACCCAATGCTTCCGCTTCTTTGGCTATCGCTGCCACGCTGGTCGCGTTGAGCAGCTCGGCAAATTCACGCTCGCTCTCCGCCTTGTCGACTGCGGTGTGGGCCGCAGCGTTGACAATCACATCCGGCTTGACCAGACGTACAGTGTCGGCCACCCCTGCCGGGTTG
The DNA here is from genome assembly GCF_049174875.1 of Aeromonas sp. 600948. Lineage (NCBI taxonomy): Bacteria > Pseudomonadati > Pseudomonadota > Gammaproteobacteria > Aeromonadales > Aeromonadaceae > Aeromonas > Aeromonas sp. 600948. Next base: position 124,819 of record NZ_JAAKTY010000003.1, on the reverse strand, counting down.
CTGAAATCGCCGCAATAGTCGGTGGAGTCAAAATCAACGGCAGTGATGCGCCCCAGCGGCGCCAGTGCGCGTTGCAGCTCCCAGCCTACCTGGCCGTTTTTGCCAAACAGCAGAATATGCATCAGGCACGCACCCCATCATTCTGTGCAATCGAGGAATAGTGTTGCTCAATCCAGGACTGGTAGGCACCGCTCTTGACGTTGCTGACCCACTGCTGGTTATCCAGATACCACTGCACAGTTTTGCGAATACCGGATTCAAAGGTCTCTTGCGGTTGCCAATCCAGCTCTGCGCTCATCTTGGTCGCATCGATGGCATAGCGGCGATCGTGGCCAGGGCGATCCGCCACATAGGTGATTTGCTCACGATAAGAGCCCACCTTCGGCACCATCTCGTCCAGCAGATCGCAGATGGTGTGTACCACCTCCAGATTCTGCTTCTCGTTATGACCGCCGATGTTGTAGGTCTCACCGACCACGCCTGTGGTCGCTACCTTGTAGAGCGCACGCGCGTGATCTTCCACGTAGAGCCAGTCACGGACCTGGTCGCCCTTGCCATAGACCGGTAACGGCTTGCCATCCAGCGCGTTAAGAATGACCAACGGGATTAGCTTCTCGGGGAAGTGGTACGGGCCGTAGTTGTTGGAGCAGTTGGTGACGATGGTGGGCAGGCCGTAGGTGCGGCGCCAGGCACGCACCAGATGGTCACTGGAAGCCTTGGAGGCAGAATAGGGGCTGCTGGGGGCGTAGGGGGTGGTTTCGGTAAAGAGCGGCAATGGCTCACCGGCAGCCACTTCATCCGGATGGGGCAGATCCCCATATACCTCGTCAGTGGAGATATGGTGGAAACGGAAGGCCGCCTTGCGCTGATCATGAAGACCATTCCAGTAAGCGCGAGCCGCTTCCAGCAACATATAGGTGCCGACGATATTGGTCTCGATAAAGTCAGCCGGGCCGGTAATGGAGCGATCGACATGGCTTTCAGCCGCCAGATGCATCACGGCATCCGGCTGGTGCAGGGCAAACACCCGATCCAGCTCGGCACGGTTGCAGATATCCACCTGCTCAAACGCATAACGATCGCTGGTCGATACATTGGCCAAGGATTCCAGATTACCGGCATAGGTGAGTTTATCGAGATTGATAACGGAATCTTGGGTATCACGGATGATATGGCGCACCACGGCAGAGCCGATAAAGCCGGCACCACCGGTCACGAGGATTTTCATAAATATGTATCTCTTGCGAGGCGTTGATATGACATCAGAGAGAGGCTGGCTATCCACTGATGCGTTATTGAAACACCCAATAGACTGCAATTTAACCAGCGCAAACAGCAGCAAAACAATAGATGAACATTATTTGTGCAAATTGCTGAATAATCTCAAGGCTACCGCCCTTGGGTTACAGCCCCCAGTTTGCTGCTTTTAACCAAATTAGGTCTGCTGTTGGTCATCATGTCCTCCAGCATTTTGCTGTCTTGATGGTGTGTAGCACAGCTTTATGGCCCAAGACCAAGAAAGAGCGGACACTACCTATCCAACCCTATAAGACGCAGATTCTATCTTGTTTCCAGCCGAGCTGCACAGCAGAAACTGACTTGCCCCTCACCTCTGAAAAGGAGTCGATAGAAAACCACCTCACGGCGACATAATTTCTCGAAAAGAAGCAGTATTAACTTAATAATTACGCTTAAGTTACCGTTTTTACGGAAAAAAAATAGAGCGACTTTCCAAGTCGCTCTATTTATTACTCAGTCATACCTGATGTATTTGTCTTATTGTGATCTGCCACCCAGAACTTCAGGGGTTACTTTGCTCAGTCACCTTTTGACTCAACTGCTGCAACCATGCGCGCCTCTTTACTCTTGTGGCTAGTGAAGTAACGCATCACCAGCACGAAGAAGAGCGGGACGAAGAAGATGGCCAGCACGGTGGCGCTGATCATCCCCCCCATCACGCCGGTACCGATGGCGTTACGGCTGCTGGCGCCCGCGCCGGAGCTGATCACCAGCGGCAGCACCCCGAGGATAAAGGCAAGCGAGGTCATCAGGATCGGACGCAGACGCAGACGTGCAGCCTCCACCACCGCCTCACCCAAGCCCATCCCCTTGTCGTAGAGCTCTTTGGCAAATTCCACGATCAAAATCGCGTTTTTCGCCGACAAGCCTATGGTGGTGAGCAGACCGACCTGGAAGTAGACGTCGTTCTCCAGCCCGCGCAGGGTGGCAGCCACAATGGCCCCCAGTACCCCGAGCGGCACCACCAGCATCACCGAGAACGGAATGCTCCAGCTCTCGTAGAGGGCCGCCAGACAGAGGAACACCACCAACAAGGAGATGGCGTAGAGCGCAGGCGCCTGTGAACCGGCCTGCCGCTCCTGGAAGGAGAGCCCGGTCCACTCGATGCCCACCCCTTCCGGCAGCTGTTTCACCATCTGTTCGATGGCGGCCATCGCATCACCGGTACTCTTGCCGGGCGCCGCCTCACCGACGATCTCCATCGCCGGCACGCCGTTGTAACGCTCCAGACGCGGCGAGCCGAAGCTCCACTCGGTACTGGCAAAAGCGGAGAAGGGCACCATCTGACCGGCACTGTTGCGCACATGCCAGAGTTTCAGATCTTCCGGGTTCATCCGGAAGGGGGCATCCGCCTGCATATAGACCTTCTTGATCCGGCCACGGTCAACGAAGTCATTGACGTAGGACGAGCCCCAAGCGGTGGCCAGGGTGTTGTTGATATCCGCGATGGAGAGCCCCTGCGCCAGCGCCTTCTCGTAATCGATCTTGATATCGAGCTGCGGCGTATCTTCCATCCCGTTCGGACGCACTCGCACCAGGGTGGGATCCTGCGCCGCCATGCCGAGCAGCTGGTTACGCGCCGCCATCAGCTTGTCGTGACCGATACCGCCGCGATCCTGCAGGAAGAAGTCAAAACCGGTCGCCGTACCCAGCTCCGGGATCGGAGGTAGGTTAAAGGCGAACACCTGCGCCTCCTTGATGCTGAACAGATAGCCCATGGCACGACCGATAATGGCATTGGCGCTGCGATCCGGGCTCTTGCGCTCGCTCCAGTCCTTGAGCTTGATAAAGGCCATACCCGCGTTCTGGCCACTACCGGCGAAACTGAAGCCGGATACGGTCAATACGGAGTCAACGTTATCCTTCTCGTTTTTCAGGAAGTAGTCGCGCATGTCCGCCAGCACAACCTCGGTGCGCTGCTTGGTCGCGCCCACCGGCAGTTGCACCATGGACATGATGACCCCCTGATCCTCTTCCGGCAGGAAGGAGGTAGGCATCCGCAGAAAGAGCACTGCTAGTACCGCCAGCATGGCGCCGTAGATCAGGCTGTAGCGCACGCCCTGCTTGATCACCTTGCGCACACCGCTCTGATAGCGGTTGGTACCGGCATCAAAGGCGCGGTTGAACCAGCCAAAGAAGCCTCGCTTGGCACCAAACTCGCCATGTTTCATCGGCTTGAGCAGGGTGGCACAGAGGGCCGGTGTCAGGATCAACGCCACCAGCACCGACAGCACCATGGCCGAGACGATGGTCAATGAGAACTGGCGATAGATGGCACCGGTCGAGCCGCCGAAGAAGGCCATCGGCACGAACACGGCGGAGAGCACCAGGGCGATCCCCACCAGCGCGCCGGTGATCTGGGTCATCGACTTGCGGGTCGCTTCCAGCGGGGAGAGATCCTCCTCGCTCATCAGCCGCTCCACGTTCTCTACCACCACGATGGCGTCATCCACCAGCAGGCCGATGGCCAGCACCATACCGAACATGGTGAGGGTGTTGATGGAGAAACCGAACGCCGCCATCACCCCGAAGGTACCGAGCAGCACCACAGGCACCGCGATGGTCGGGATCAGGGTGGCGCGGAAGTTCTGCAGGAACAGATACATGACGCAGAACACCAGGAAGATCGCCTCGATCAGGGTCTGCACCACCTCCTCGATGGAGATCTTCACAAACGGCGTAGTGTCGTAGGGGTAGACGATCTCCATGTTGGCCGGGAAGTAATCCGACAACTCATTGAGCTTGGCACGCACCTTCTCGGCGGTATCCAGCGCATTGGCGCCGGTCGCCAGCTTGATGGCAACCGCGGCGGTAGACTGGCCGTTGTAGAGCGCATCGGCATCATAGCTTTCGCCTGCCAGCTCGACCCGGGCCACATCTTTCAGCCGTACCTTGGAGCCATCCTGATTCACCCGCAGCAGGATGTCGTTGAACTGCTCCACGGTAGAGAGACGGGTCTGCCCCATGATGGTGGCGGTGAACTGCTGATCTTCCACCGACGGGGTACCACCCAGCTTGCCGAACGCTACCTGGGCGTTCTGCGCCTTGATGGCCGCCTGCACATCCCCCGGGGTCATCTGCACCCGGTTGAGTTTGTTGGGATCGAGCCACACCCGCATCGAGTACTGGCTGCCGAACAAGGTGATATCCCCTACCCCGTCCAGACGACTCAGAGGCTCCTTGATGTTGGAGACCACATAGTCCGCCAGATCGTCATTGTTCATCGAGCCATCGCTGGAGATGAAGGCCGCGACCATCAGGAAGCTGCTGGAGGTCTTCTGTACCCGGATCCCCTGCTGCTGAACTTCTTGCGGCAGCAGCGACATCGCTTGCTGCAGCTTGTTCTGCACCTGCACCTGGGCAATATCGGGATCGGTCCCCGGCTGGAAGGTGAGGGTCACCGACACCCGCCCCGCGGAGTCAGACTGAGAGGACATGTAGAGCAGGTGATCCAGCCCAGTCATATTCTGTTCGATGATCTGGGTCACCGAGTCTTCCACCGTTTTGGCGGATGCGCCCGGATAGCTGGCAGAAATACCGACAGCGGGCGGCGCAATGCTCGGATACTGGGCGACCGGCAGTTTGATGATGGCCAGGCTGCCCGCCAGCATGATCACCAGTGCGATCACCCAGGCAAAAATGGGTCTGTCTATAAAAAATCGAGCCATGAAGCGACTACTCCATCCTACTTGTTGGCCGGGGGGTTGGACGCAGCTTGAGTAGACGGTGCATCAGCACCCTGCTCGGCGGGATTGACCACGGCGCCCGGTCGTACTTTCTGCAAGCCAGCCACGATCACCCGCTCGCCGGAGGTGAGCCCTGACTCCACCACCCAGTTGCTGCCGACGACCCGGCTCAGCTGCACGTTGCGCAGCTCCACCTTGTTGTCAGCGGTTACCACCATCACGGTGGCGCCACCATTGGGGGTGCGAGTCACCGCAGTTTGCGGCACCAGCAGCCCTTGCGCCCGCTCACCCTCTTGCAGGGTGGCGCGCATAAACATGCCGGGCAGCAGCAGTTGGTGAGGGTTGGGCACAATCACCCGCAGGGTCACCATGCCGGAGGTCTCATCCACGGTCACATCGGAGAACTGCAGCGAGCCCTCTTCGCCATAGGTACTGCCATCTTCCAGCTGGAAGGTCACCTTGGCTCCCTTCTGCTCGTCCTGGGTCAGCTTACCCTCGGCGACCAGTCGCTTGAGGCGCAGCAGATCGGCAGTGGACTGACGCACATCCACATACATGGGATCGAGCTGCTGAATGGCGGTCAGGCTGTCAGCCTGCTGGGCAGTCACCAGCGCCCCCTCGGTCACCGCGGATTTACCGATGCGGCCGCTGATGGGGGCTGTGATGCGGGTGTAACCGAGATTGATCTCGGCAGTACGCAAAGCCGCCTTACTCGCCATGATCTCCGCCTTGGCCTGCTTCCAGCTGGCGTCGGCATCGTCATAGTCCTGACGGCTGATGGATTTGACCTTGAGCAGCTCCTGATAGCGCTGCGCCTTGAGGCGGGCACTCTGCTCGTTGGCCTCGGCCTTGGCCAGATTGGCCTTGGCGCTGGCAACCGCCGCCTGATAGACAGCCGGGTCGATCTGATAGAGCAGATCGCCCGCCTTCACATCGCTTCCCTCGGTAAAGAGGCGCTTGAGGATGATGCCGCTCACCTGCGGACGCACTTCGGCCACCCGCAACGGGGCGCTGCGGCCGGTCAACTCGGTGGTCAACATCAGCGGACCGCTCTGCAGGGTCACCACATTGACCGCCGCGGGGGGCATGCCGCCCTGTCCCTGGGGTGCGCCCCCCTTGTCACCACAACCTGCCAGCAAGCCTGTAGCCAGCAAGGCAAGACCAACTGAACGAGCAAGAATATGTTTATGCATGAAACACCTGAGCCTTTGCCTGTCAATGAACAATCAGGGCCGCATGGGCCCTGTTGGTAAATATTCGAAAGATGAGGCAATATACATACATTCATAAATGTATGTAAGTGACTTTTTACTTGCATGAGGCACAAATTTCGATGGCCAGACGAACCAAAGAAGAGGCGCAGCAAACCCGCTGCCACATCATGAGCACGGCGCTGGATCTGTTCTGCTCCCAGGGCCTGGCCAAGACCAGCCTGACTGACATCGCCAAGGCGGCAGACCTGACCCGCGGAGCCATCTATTGGCACTTCAAGAACAAGGATGAACTCTTCATTTCGCTCTGGCAGGAGCTCTGCAGCCCCCTCGCCCACCAGCTCGATGCCTGCCTCAACCCAGATGAGCCGGATCCGCTGGGGCAACTGCGCCTCTTCTTCGAAGGGGTACTCCACAGCTTCATTCACAATCCGGCCCAGCGGCAGATGTTCACCATACTGTTCAATCTCGAATCGCTGGAGGGGGAGGCAATCTCACTGCGCGAACATATCCGCAGCGAGTCAGCCAACTTTTTCCGGGACCTGGAGACCACCCTGGCCAATGCGGTACGGCGGGGCCAACTGCCCGCCAACCTCAACCTGCAGCGCGCAGCCACCCTGCTCCACTGCACCCTGGATGGTTACATCATCAACTGGCTCCACTTTCCGGAGCGGATCGACCTGCAGAGCGAATCAGCCTTCCTGATAGAGAGCATGTTTACCATGCTGGCCCACCCCCACGTACCTGCCTGCGGCCGCTAACAGGCTCCGGCAACTCCCACATATCCCCGCAAACCGGAGCCTGACAGCCCGCTTTGGCAGTCAGGTCCCGATTTGTTACCCTGTGCGCCCCCTGCTTGAGGTAACCCCTGTGCCACACTCTGACGCCATCCCCGCTTCCCGGCCCTTCAACGACCAGCATGCCCGCGCTCGGGCTGCCTTTGTGGCGAGCCTCAAACCCGGCGCTCACCTGCTCAATGGTCAGTGCGGTATGGGGGAGGATCTCTGCTGGCTGCGTGCGGAAGGATATGTGGTCACCGCCTGTGAAGTGTTACTGGCCGACGCCAAAGTTGCCTCGCAGCAATCCGGGCAAGCAGTGCGAGTCTGCTCGCTGGCGAAGATGCACTCGGTGCTCCCTTACGATGGCATCTGGCTGAGCCGCCCGCTTGATAGCGACGTGGCCACCCTTGTTCCCCAGTTGCAACAGCTGGCGACCCTGCTCAAAGCGGGTGCTCCGCTCTGCTTCCCCCTGCCGCCAAGCGGCAAGATAAGTCACGCTCAGCTACAGCAACTGGTCACCACATCCGGGATAGCACTGCAACTGGCGCCGATGGAAGCCGCCTCGACCAACACGCCATCATGCACAGGTCAACACGCCAGCCAGTACGTCATGATGCTGCGTGGCGATCATCAGGCCACCTAACGGGCTAATTCATCACGGATTTTCCAGTTCAACGCCAAGCCGGCTGCTAGTCGGCGATCTTGGCTATCGACAATATTTAACTCGGCATTAACGCATAAAAGGCAGACATAACACGGCTTACGTGTTAAAAAGTTCGATTAATATCGAACTTTAATAACAAAACAGACAATACAACCAACTCCGGATTTCCTTATGAAACTTGTCCTGAAACTCATTGCTGGCATCCTTGCCGGTCTCTTGCTCGGTCTCTACGCCCCTGAGTGGGTGGCGCGCGTGCTGTTTACGGCCAAGACAGTGATAGGTCAGCTGATCACCTTCACCATTCCGCTCATCATTCTGTTCTTCATCATGAGCGGCATCGCCAGCCTGCCGAAAAACTCCGGCAAGCTGCTGGGCAAAACCGTGGCCCTCTCCTACTGCTCTACCATTCTGGCGGGGCTGTTCGCCTTTACCGTGGCGAGCCACCTGATCCCGCAGTTCACCACCGCCGCCGAGCCCACCACGGCCACGGCCATCAAGCTCGCTTCCTACGTCAATCTCGAGATCCCGCCGCTGTTTGGCGTGATGTCGGCACTGGCTGCCGCCTTCGTGTTCGGCATCGGCATCAGCGCCACCCAGGCCACCGATCTGCGCCGGGTCGCCGATCAGGGTCGTGACATCATCGACCGCCTGCTGGCCAAGGTGATCATTCCGCTGCTGCCGTTCTATATCGCGGGCGTCTTTGTCGAAATGACGGTAGAAGGCACCGTATTCGCTACCCTGAAGACCTTCGGCGTGGTGCTGGTGATGGCGATCCTGATGCACTGGATCTGGCTCTCCGTACTGTTCGTTGGTACCGGTCTGGCCCTTGGCCGCTCACCGGCCCAGCTCATCAAGAACATGCTGCCCGCCTACTTCACCGCGCTGGGGACCATGTCGAGCGCCGCCACTATTCCGGTCGCCCTGCAATCGAGCAAGAACAACGGCGTGAGCGACGGTATCGCCAACTTCACCGTACCGCTGTGCGCCACCATTCACCTCTGTGGCTCCACCATTACCCTGGTCACCTGTGCCACCGCGGTGATGTTCCTCTCCGAGCATCTGGCCATTCCGGGCATCGAGACCATGCTCCCCTTCATCATGATGCTGGGGGTGATCATGATCGCCGCTCCAGGCGCCCCGGGTGGTGGCGTGATGTCGGCGCTGGGCCTGCTCACCTCCATGCTCGGTTTCGGTGAAGCCTCCATCGCCCTGATGATCGCCCTCTATCTGGCGCAAGACAGCTTCGGCACCGCCTGCAACGTCACCGGTGACGGCGTGATTGCCCTGTGGGCGGATCGCTTCGCCAACGGTAGCGAGAGCCCAGCTCCAGTGGCCGAGGCCGAACAGGCATAAGCTCGCCGGGATAGCCCGACCATCCTCTGCAAAACCGCAGGCCCGAACCATGTTCGGGCCTGCGTCGTTTCTTCCCCCTTCACTGCTTTTGTACGTATTCCGCCTCCCCCTCTTTACCCCCCTCTGCCGTGAACAGCACTGGCGCTACCCTCTGCATCAGACAAAATTATTGGCATATGCTACATATGAGCGTATAAATGGCTTATGCCAATTAGGAGCCACCATGCCAAGACCCAAGATTGCCCGCCAGATCTGTGGCCGCCCCGCCAACAGCTGCTTCAAACCCAACGGCCGCCCCATGCATCAGCTGGAACAGGTCACGCTGGCCCCTGACGAGTTCGAGGCACTGCGCCTCGTCGACCTTCAAGGAATGCAACAGCAGGAGGCCGCCCTGGTGATGGGGGTTTCCCGCCAGACCCTGGCCAATATCCTGAAAAAAGGGCGCTACAAGGTGGTGGAGTGTCTGAGTCTGGGCAAGGCATTGATGATGCAACCCGCCGAGCCCGACCACCCAACCAGTGGAGAAGAGCCGACATGAATGCTGTCACAACCATGACCACCACCCTCTGCAACAGCGCCCTGATGCTGAGTCAGGGGTTGCTGGCTGGCCACTTTACCCGTGCCGAGCAGCTGCAAATTCTTAACCCCGAAGGGAACGTTATCGCCACCCTGCCCAATCCGGCCGCCGCCGAAGGCTGCCACGGCAAGCAAGCGCTGCTCGACGCCCTCGCCCATCATCAGGTGGGTCAGGTGGTGGTGCGCAATATCGGCGAGCGAATGCTGGGGCGCCTGCTGGCGGTCAATATCCGGGTGCTGCAGTGTCGCTCTGCCCGCCTGCCGCTGCCCGCGCTGCTAGCCCCCACCAATTTGCAACCTCTTACCGAGGCAAGTCAGGGCCGTCCGTCTCGTCGTCATCAGAGCAAGGCGACTATCCATGCCATCCAGCCCGTCGGCGCAGGCCACCCCCATTGTCACGGTGGTTGCAACAGTGGCTCCGATCACTGTTGCGCCAGTAGTGGCAATCAGGCAGAGAGCTCACGACAAGGCCATACTTGTTGCCACGGCAGTGAAGGCGCCAACCAGCAGGGCGGTTGCTGCCATCATCACTGATGCCATCGCCGTGCATGTCATCACCATCAGGGAGAAGAGATCATGTCCATCTAGTTGTTGAGCCTGCTCGCCTCGTTCGTACTGATCCTGGCCATGGGCACCATCATCTGGTGGCGCCAATACCAGCTTGCCCAGAAGCGGGAAGATAGCGGGAAGATAAAGAGGTGCGCCCCTGTGGCTGCTCCAGCGCCTGCGCGGATCACCTCTACCAGATCAGCGAGCCGACGCCCAAAAAGTAACCTGATCGCAAACGCCATAGCCGCAGTTACAAGGTCGACAAAATAAGTGCGCATGGAATAGAAAGGCGCATAAAAGAGAGGGGGCACCTGCTGGTGCCCCCTCTCTATTTATTCCTCGTCATGCTTGATCCGCCGTATTGCCCCTTAAGCTCATCACACACGCTCAACCCGGCTCTGCGCCACTGGCCGCCACACCGGATGAACTGGCGGGATCCTGATACTGCTGATAGATGGCATAAAACTCGGCCTTGTTGTGCAGGGCCGCAGCGACACAGGCGGGATCAAACTGGCTGCCGGCATGCTCCTCCAGATAGGCAAACGCCGTCTCGAACGGCCAGGCCTGCTTGTAGGGGCGCTCGCTGGTCAGGGCATCAAAAACATCAGCCACCGTCACGATACGCGCCGCCAGCGGGATCGCCTCCCCCGCCAGGCCCAGCGGATAACCGGTGCCATCAAAACGCTCATGATGGCCTGCGATGATGTTGGTCAGCATATCGGTGTGGTGAATGCCATCGAGGCCAAACTCATTGATCATCAGGCTGATCATCTCTCGCCCCTTGCTGGTGTGAACCTTCATGATCTCGAACTCTTCCGGGGTCAGCTTGCCCGGCTTGAGTAAAATGGCATCCGGCACCGCGATCTTGCCGATGTCGTGCAGCTCGGAGAAGAGGTAGACAAACTCCACCTCCTCGTCGCTCAGCCCGCAAGTCGGGGCCAGCGTCTTGGCGATCAGTCGGGAGTAGGCCGACATCCGATGCAGATGGTTGGCGGTCTCCTCATCCCGATAGCGACTGAACTCACGTGCCGTGGTCAGCGCGCCGCCGAGGGTCTGAATAGAGAAGAACTCCACCGCAATGATGGCGGACAACATCTGGGCATAGGCCGACAGCTCGCTTTGGATCGACTCATCGAAATAGCCCGGCTCCATGGCATCGCAAAACAGAAAACCAAACAGCTTGCTGTTGAACAACAGCGGCTCGGTATAGCTGGAGGCATAGCCCGCCTCCAGCAGCTTGCGGCTGTGTTCCGACGCGGAACCACGCAGGGCATCGAGATTGCCAAGCACCCGGGGGTGCTTGTGCTCCGCCAGATAGCGCAAGGATGGAACATCGCTCAGCTTCACCTCATACTGCACCAGCGGCGAGGGCCCCTCGGTGCTGTGGGCGAAGGTCTTGAGCTGATCGGTATGGGGATCGTAAATCGCAATGGCCACCCGACTCAGCTTGTCAAAACGCTCGCGCAGCGTAGCGTGCAGATTCTGCATTCTTTCGCCAAATGAACTTTCCATTGCCTTCTCCACCGGATCACCATGATGGGAGTATAGGGGTACCCGTGACAGGGTTCCCAGCCACAGACCGCGAAATTGACTAATAAGTCAGCAATGCATATTACCAGTCACAAACCTGTGCAGCAGGGACTGCGCGCCAGTCAGGGCTCCACCATCAGCCGCTATTCGCACGGCCCAATCCTGCCCACTCGGAGATATTGTTCAGTTCTGCCATGCTGGCTGTATAGTTTTTGGTTAACCATTCCGGTAAAATCCGCGCCCTTAAAGAAGAGCCACCTAAGAGTGATTGAGCGATGTCCAACACAAAACAGGCCCCCAAAGTAGGATTCGTCTCCTTGGGTTGCCCCAAAAACCTGGTCGATTCAGAACGCATCCTGACCCAGCTGCGTACCGAAGGGTACGATGTGGTGCCCAGCTATGACGATGCCGAGCTGGTCGTCGTCAACACCTGCGGCTTTATCGACAGCGCGGTGCAAGAGTCGCTGGAAGCGATCGGCGAAGCGCTGGCCGAGAACGGCAAGGTGATCGTCACCGGCTGCCTCGGCGCCAAAGAGAACCAGATCCGCGAGATCCACCCCAAGGTGCTCGAGATCACCGGCCCCCACGCCTATGAAGAGGTGCTGGGTCACGTCCACAAATATGTGGAGAAGCCGCAGCACAACCCCTTCACCAGTCTGGTTCCGGCCCACGGCGTCAAGCTGACCCCGCGCCACTACGCCTATCTGAAGATTTCCGAAGGCTGCAACCACCGCTGCACCTTCTGCATCATCCCCTCCATGCGCGGGGATTTGGTGAGCCGCCCCATCGGCGACGTGCTGGCCGAAGCCAAGCGTCTTAAAGAGGCCGGCGTGAAGGAGCTGCTGGTGATCTCCCAGGACACCTCCGCCTACGGCGTCGATGTGAAGCACCGCACCGGTTTCTACGACGGCATGCCGGTCAAGACCAGCATGGTCGCCCTGTGCGAAGAGCTGGCCAAGCTCGATATCTGGGTGCGACTGCACTACGTCTACCCCTACCCGCACGTGGATGACGTCATCCCGCTGATGCGTGATGGCAAGATCCTGCCCTACCTCGACATCCCGCTGCAGCACGCCAGCCCGCGCATCCTCAAACTGATGAAGCGCCCGGGTTCGGTCGAGCGCACCCTGGAGCGGATCCAGAAGTGGCGCGAGATCTGCCCGCAGATCACCCTGCGCTCCACCTTTATCGTCGGCTTCCCGGGCGAGACCGAGGAAGATTTCCAGATGCTGCTGGACTTTATCGACAAGGCGGAGCTGGATCGGGTCGGTTGCTTCAAATACAGCCCGGTCGAAGGGGCGCTGGCCAACAAGCTGCCGGATCCGGTACCGGAAGCGATTCAGGAAGAGCGCTTCCAGCGCTTTATGGAGCTGCAACAGCAGGTCTCCATCCGCAAGCTGGCCCGCAAAGTGGGTCAGGAGATGACCGTCATCATCGACGAAGTGGATGAAGAGGGTGCCACTGGCCGCTCCTTCGCCGATGCGCCGGAGATCGATGGTCTGGTCTACCTCAACGGCGAAACCGGCCTCAAGCCGGGCGACATGGTCAAGGTGCGGATCGACGAATCCGACGAGTATGACCTGTGGGCCACCCTGATTAGCTAACCCTTGCTGACCACAGCTCAATGAAAAAGCGCCTTCGGGCGCTTTTTTATGCTTCCAGATTGCACTTCTACACCAGTAAGCCCCACTTTGCGGTACAAAACTGGCATATCCGTATGCAAGGGTGTGTAATAGTCGTTTCTGTTTGGCGACGACTCGAAATCCCATGCAACTCAAACCCCTTCTCAAGGGACGCTTTCAGCCCCACTGGCAGGCCAGTCATGATCTTATCGTGCAGGTAGTGCAATCCTGCATCACGGAGCAGCATCTGATCCCCGAGGGGGAGCCCCTGATGCGTCAGGGGGAGCTATTGCGGGATCTGGTGCTGGTACCGGGCGGCCGCATCGCCATGGGCCACACCGCCATGAATGGCCGCCGCTTTCAGCTCGGCACCCTGGAGTGCGACAACCAGCTGTTTGGCGAGATGGAGTTCTTCACCGGCTACCGCTGCCAGCTCGACATCATCGCCGAGGAGCCGCTGGAAGTGGCCCGCATCGACGGCGAGCAGCTGGAGCAGGCGCTGGTCGCCCACCCCAAGGTGGCGCTCTTCTTTGCCACCGCCATTGCCATCGACTATCAGGACACGGTGGATATCTTCACCTGCCGCATGCTCTACCCCATCAGCTACAACATCGCCCTCGACCTCTATCACAGCCACTGCCACCACAACCCGGTGAGCGGCTTTCGCAAGGGGTATCAGGAGGCGGAACGCTTCGGCACGACCGACCGGGTCTACCGGCGGGCGGTGAAAGAGCTGATGGAGAAGGGTCTGGTGGAGCGCGGCGAAGAGGGATTGCAGATCCGTGATCTGGCGGGGCTCAAGGCCTTTCTGGAGCAGCCATAAGTCGCAGGCCTCAGTTGCCGACTGAGCAGCAACAAGCGGAACAGCAACAAAAAAGAGGGGCGGTTTATACCGCCCCTCTTGCTGTTTACTCCCCCGCTCAGGCGAGACAGGGCTGAGGCCGGGCCATGCGCAGCGAGGCTACCAGCATGGCGAGGATCACGGCGTAGATAAGCGGGATGGCGTACATCACCGCCTGCAAGCCGATCACCTGCTCGAACATGGCGCTGATGGCCGGGCTGAACATGGCCCCCGCGCTGCCGCTGATGAGGATGTAGGAGACGTTCTTGCTCGACGCCTGGCGCACAAACGACACCCCGTAGGCGATAAAGGCGTTGTAGAGCGCCGCGCAGACAAAGCCGTAACCATAGGTGAGGTATGGCAACTGGCTCAGGTTATCGGTGGTAACGATGAGCGCCGTCATCCCCATCGCCAGGGTGATGATCACCAGCAGGAAGGTTCGGATCGCAATGCGGGTCACGATGGCGGTGGAGACCAGTGCGCCGAGCAGGGCAGCCGTCCAGTATTGGGTGATGATATTGCCCGCCTCCTCGAAGGGGATGCCGAACTTGTTCTTCACGAACATGGGCGCCCAGGTGAGGAAGGTGTAGAGCGCCAGCATGCCGAGAAAGAGCCCCAACCCGCCGCTGATGATGCCGAGGTTCCACTCCGAGTGCTCGTTGCCTGCGCTCTCGCCACCCGCCTCGCAGCTGCGGAAGTTGGTCAGCACCGCCACCAGCATGGTCGCCAGCGCCACCACGCCCACCGCCAGATAGCTCCAGCTCCACGCCATGGCGTGAGTCAGGGTGTAGGTGGTGATAAGCGGGAAGACCACCCCGGCCACGTTGAAGGTGGCATCCTGCACCACCAGCATGGTGCTCTGCATCCGCGCCTGCCAGACGCTCACCACCAGCGTCCCTGCAATGCAGAGTCCCACCCCGCCACAAAGGCCGATCACCGTCATGGCAGCCATCACCACATAGAGCGAGCCGGTCAGATGGAGCGAAGCCGCCGCCAGCGCGATCAGGCCGTAGCAGAGCAGGGTCATCCGCTTGAGCCCCACCTTCTCGATAAGGAAGAAGGCGGCAATGGTGCCCGCCAGCGCCCCGCCGTTGAGCAGGGAGAAGATGGAGGCCACATGATTGACGTCGGCGCCGAACTTGGCGGCGATGGGGTCGATCAGCATGCCGAACTGGGTCGCAAAACCGGCCATCACAAAGTTGGCCAGGAAGCTGATGGCAGTGAGGGAGAGCTTATTGTTCATATTGGATCTCTCTTGGGGTCAGGGTGCGTGCAGGGGTGGGCGGACTGCGGCGCTTACAGCGCGGTGTGCAGCGCCAGCTCGATCATCTGGTTGAAGGAGAGTTGCCGCTCTTCTGCGGTAGTCTCTTCACCGGTCAGGCAGTGGTCGGAGACAGTCAGGATGGCGAGCGCCTCGATCCCCTGCTGATGGGCCAGCCCGTAGAGACCGGCCACCTCCATGTCGATGCCGAGCACGCCGAACTTCTCCAGCGCCGGAATGAGGTTTTCGTCCGGATCGTAATAGAGATCGCCGGTGAAAATATTGCCCACCTTGACCGGAATGGCCTTCTCCTGCGCCTTGGTAAACGCCTTGTGCAGCAGGGCGAAGTCGGCCGAGGTGGCCATCTGGTAACCGGCGCTGCGCTTGGCGTTGGTCGGGGAGTCGGTGCCCGCCGCCTGCGCCAGAATGACGTCACGCATCTGCACGTGGCGCTGGGTCGCCCCCAGACTGCCGATGCGGATGATGCGCTTGACGCCGAAGTCATTCACCAGCTCGTGGGCGTAGAGCACCATGGAGGGGATCCCCATGCCGTGGCCCATCACCGAGATGCGCTGGCCGTTGTAGTAGCCGGTGTAGCCCAGCATGTTGCGCACATTGGTCACCTCGCGCGCGTCGGTCAGAAAGGTCTCGGCGATATAGCGGGCCCGCAGCGGGTCTCCCGGCATGATGACGGTCTCGGCGAAATCGCCCGGGTTGGCATTGATATGAGCGGTCATTGTTGTTGTGCTCCAGTTTGACTCGTGTGGATGAGGGCATCCTAGCCCCCGCCCCCTCGCCCCTTGCAGGACAAAAGTCCTGTTGCCCCGATCGAGATCCCAGTTCCGGCAACTTGTTGTCGCTACATCGCATACCGCATGCTTTTCGACGTTGCTTGCCAAGGCTTGCCCATCACAGCCACCCGCCATTCCCGACCTACCGGCATAAAAAAGCGGGAGGGTAACGGCCCTCCCGCTCGATAGACCCTGCAACTGACGCTGCGGGCCGATGGCATTGTTCACTCTGCCGGTTGACACGCAATGCCAGCCATGGGCTGGCTAGCTCAAATCATGCAGTGCCTTGCCAAGGGGCGGCGTGAGGCGCAGATCCGAAAAACGCACCGCCAACCCCTGTCGCTCGGGGGTGCAGCACATCACTCCGATAAAGCAGCGCTCGCCAGGCGGGAACGGAGCGAGCCGCAGCAGTGGCCACACCTCGCCATCGGTGGAGTATTGCAGACGCAGACAATCGGCCAGCCGGGTCAGGCGCAGCCAGAAACGGCGCGGATTGCCGCTGAAAATACCGGTGGCCCAGTCAGATCGCAGATTGGTGAGCACGCTGCCGATCATCGGTTGGGCATCGTTGTACTCTATCCCCGCTTTGAGCCAGTGCGCCTCGTCTTGCAGCAACATCAACCCCGCCTGATCGTAGAGGGTGGTGAACTCCCCTTCGACACAGACCTGAAAGGTAAATTCACCCTCGACCTCACAGCCATAGAGATGCCCACTGTGGCGCTCGAAACCATACCAGGTGCTGCGCCAAAAATCGGTCTGCTTGTCCGTTACCACCAGCAAGCCGTCGCTTGTTTTGTGCCATTCGGCCGGTTCATTGAGCCAGCACCATTCAAGCCCTTCCCTCATCCTCTTTTGCTCCTGTTCTCGCCATGTTTCCCGTTGTCACCGGCCCATAACACTCGGGCGCGCTCATACTATCGCTGGCCATTCGGCCACGAGCCCCAGCTGCGAGCGGCCAGCCAAAGGGACTCCATTGTGTCGCCATCATGACTGGCGAGCAAGCCGTTGGGGCCAACCTTGCAACCGATAGGCGATCGGGCAAGTAAAAGGGGGCCCCTATTGCACGACGATAAGACATCTCGATATGGGCTCGAGTCGACTAACAGGTGGTCGATAGAGGGGACGCTTCAAGCCAGCCAACATCAGATGGCATATCAGGCATCACACGAAACGAAAAAGCCCAAGCAATCTAATTGCTTGGGCTTGGTATGTGGCGGAGAGACAGGGATTCGAACCCTGGGTGGCATTGCTGCCACAATTGATTTCGAGTCAATCCCGTTCGGCCACTCCGGCATCTCTCCGTGGGGAGAGAGTTTTACCCAAGCTGGGCCGAGGATGCAACATAAATTTCTTATATATCAAATGGCTGAATCAGCTATCTGAGAGCAGGCTCACAATGCTTCACGCACGGCCTGCGTTGCGAGGCCACTCTTGTATGGCTCTGTATCCACCCGCTCGCACACCCGGCCATTATCCACGTCGTGATATTCCCCCATTGCCATGAGGCGCCTCTTTTTCCTGCTTGGCACTCAAATTTATGGGTGATGCCGATTTTGGCTGGTTTCCTATGTATCCCCAAATCATTGCGGGTGCGCGGCAAGCTGGTAATCATGGGCTGATTGAGGAACAATCGCGCCATCCTGGCGGCTGTGTTGATGATGTTCCGCCCCGATTGAACTGATGGATCTCCTTATGCGATTGCCGAAACTCATACCCCTCTCCATAACGCCCGCCCTTTCCCTGCTGCTGGCAGCGATCCTGCTCTGCGCCACGCCGGCAGAGGCCAAACGCTACCCGCTGCCACCTGCCGGGAGTCGCCTAATCGGTGAGCTGGAGGATTACATCATCCAGCAGAATGAACATCTGGAGCTGGTTGGCAAAAATACACAAATTGGATTTTTGGCGCTGCTTGAAGCAAATCCGGGTGTAGACCCCTATTTACCCAAGCCGGGCACCCGCTTGACGCTGCCCACCCAGATGCTGCTGCCTGATGTGCCTCGCGAGGGGATCGTCATCAATCTGCCCGAACTGCGCCTCTACTACTTCCCCAAAGGGAAGAACGAGGTCATCGTGCTGCCCATCGGGATTGGCGATATCGGCCGCGAAACACCCGAGATGACCACCACCGTCATCGAGAAGAATCCCAACCCGACCTGGGTTCCCGGCCCCATGGTGCGCAAATCCTGGCTGGAGCAAAAAGGGATCACCCTGCCCGCCGTGGTGCCCCCCGGCCCGGAGAATCCCCTCGGCAAGTTCGCCATGCGCCTTGGCTATGGCAAGCGCGACTACCTGATCCACGGCACCAACAAGGATTTTGGCGTTGGCCTGCGGGTAAGTGCAGGCTGCATCCGGCTGCGACCTGACGATATTGAGGCCCTGTTCAAGATTGTGCCGATCGGCACGCCGGTGCGGGTCATCAATCAACCGGTCAAGGTCGCCATCGAACCGGATGGTAGGCGCTGGCTGGAGGTGCACTCCCCGCTCTCCCGCACCGAAGAGGAGCTTGAAAATGGCGCCCCGCTGGTGCTATCTCCGGCCATAGAGAGCTTTATCAGTGCACCTGACGTGATGCAGGATGAGGTGACGGCGGCGCTGGAGAGCAAAAATGGCCTGCCCCGCCCCATCAGCAGCCAACTTGTCAGTGGTTAAGTCACCAGCGCCCGAGTCGCACCGGAGTCACCTTACCTCATGAAATTCCTGCCCCTCCTGCTCCTGTTGGTCTGTCACTCCTTGTGGGCCAAGGACATTCTCTGGATGAACAATGGCGATCGTCTGACCGGCAACATCGAGGAGGTGACCGAACAGTCGGTGCGCATCGCCCTTCCCTACAGCGGCGCAGTCACCGTCCAGCGAGAGGCCATCAAACGCTGGCGTATCGATAAAGAGGACAAACCCAAGGCGACGGCAAAGGGTGGGCTCAAGCTGTTCGAGGATGACCAGGATGAACGCAACGCCTGGCTCTGGACCGGCAGCGGCGATCTCAATGTCAAACTCAAACAGAATGACAAGCAGACCAACAACGTCAACCTCAAGTGGAAAAGCGAGCTGGCCAATCTGGACTGGCGTTACAGCTTCTCCGGTGAATACACCTATGAGACCGCTGACAACGTCACCGACAGCCATGATTATCAGCTCAACCCTACGCTGGACTACTTCTTCAACCAGCAGTGGTTCTTGCGTACCTCACTCGATGCCGAATATGACATGCTGGATAAAGATCGCTATCTCTACATGGACTATGGCTCGGGGCCTGGCTATCGCTTTTGGAACGACAAGCGCCGCCGACTGGAGCTGATGGCCCAAGGGGGGCTAAGTCGGCTCTACTTCCGTGAAGATAGCAAGATCACCGGCGTTTTTCTGGGTGAACGGGTCATAGACTACCCCTTCGCTGGCCTGAACTGGGATTATCGCCAACCTTTCTCCCTCTGGCAGGAGAAAATGGAACTGTTCAGCCAGGGGCGCTATCTGAAATATCTGGCACAACCCTCCCCCTATGTCACCCGTAATCAGGACCTGAAAGGCAGCATAGGGTTGCGCTACTACTTCAATGACCATCTGCGCCTCTCCTGGTCGAGTGAGCTGAATTGGGAAGATGCTGACATCCTTGTCGACACAGGCAGCCCGGAACCCCGCGAGAGCGAATTAAGACACCTGCTCAGCCTTGGCGTCAGTTTCTAGCCCCGGATCCCCAACACGCAAAGAGGAGCCAATTCGGCTCCTCTTTGCTTTAGGCAGACAGGCTCGCTAGATCAGCCCCCAGGCGGCAATCTGGTAGATCCATACCATCGCCAGCAGGGTGCCGACCAACCCCATGATGACGCCGATGCGCACCATCTGGTTACTCTCCACCAGACCGGTGGCGTGGGCCAGCGCATTGGGCGGGGTACTGATGGGCAGCGACATCCCGAGCGAAACCGAAATGGTGACCGCCAGGATCAAGGTGTGGCTGCCGCCCCACTCGGCCAGCTCCGGCATGCTGACCGCCAGTGCCGCCACCAGTGGCAGCAACAGATTGGCGGTTGCGGTGTTGGACATGAAGTTGGCCATCACCACTGCCAGCAGACAGGCACCAATCAGCACCGCCAGCGTGGAGTATTCGTGGAACGGAATGTGGGTGATGAGCCGCTCGGCCAACCCGGAGTCCTCCAGCGCCAGCCCCAGCGCGATACCACCCGAGACCAGCCAGAGCACATCGAGGGAGATCTTGTGCAGATCGTCCTTGGTGATGATGCCGGTGGTCAGGAACACTGCCACCGGGATCATGGCGACCACGTAGGAGCTCATGCCGTGCAGATCCCCCAGCAGCCAGAGTACTATGGTGGTGATAAAGGTGAGGTAGACCACCCAGGCGCGGGGGGTCTGCATAAAGCGCCCCTCAATCTTGAGATCCATCCGCTTGAGGGAACTCGGGAAGAAGCGCCCCAGCAGGAACCAGCCAAGCAGCAACAGCAACACCACAAAGGGCACCGCAAATCCCATCCACTGACCGAACGAGATGGCATGCTCGCCGGTCAGGTATTTGAGGGCCACTGCGTTGGGCGGAGTACCGATGGGAGTGCCGATCCCGCCGAGGTTGGCCGCCAGCGGAATGGCCAGCACAAAGCCGACTTTGGCCGGGTCCTTGTCGGGAAATGCCGCCAGCACAGGGGTAAGGATGGCCAGCATCATGGCGGTGGTGGCGGTATTGCTCATAAACATGGAGAAGGTGGCGGTGATCAACATCAGCCCCAGCATGACGATCCGGGGATCCTGACCAAACGGGCGCAGCAACACCCGCGCCAGATTGACGTCCAGATGGTATTTGGTCGCCGCAATGGCGAGGAAAAAACCGCCGAGAAACAGCATGATGACCGGCGAGGCAAAGGTCGCCATCACCTCGGTGGACTTGAGCAGCTCACCAAACCCCGGTTCGGCCTTGTCGGCAGTCATGAACCAGAGCCCCTTGTCGGAGAGCAACAGCAGCTCCAGCACGATGATCAGCACCGAGGTGGCGAAGATAGGGATGGGCTCCAGGATCCAGCAGAGGGCGGCCAGCACGAAAATAGCCACGACCCGCTGCTCGATGACGGTGATCCCCTCCAGCGGGATCCAGTGGGTCGGGATCAGCAGGATGGCGAGGCTCAGCAGCAGTGGCAGAATAATCTTGTTATTGATGGGCACTATTGTCTCCAGGATCGGGAGTAAGAAGCCAATAGTGGCATAACATGCTATCGCCTCACGCGGCCAACTCGCCAAAATGAGAGCTGGCTAACTGCACGGCGCACCGTTTTGTGAGTCATATCAAGCTGGGGTCGGCGCGCGATGGCTGACGCCTCAGACCTTGCAACAAACAGGCAAAAAAACGGGCCCGCTGTTCGTTGCACACGACAGCGGGCCCGTTTCACCATTCATACCGATGAGGGGCTCAGAAGTAGATGCGGGTCACCGACTCGATGACGCAACCCGGGCGACGGATCCCTTCGATCTCCACCTTGATCTCTTTGAGCAGCTCCAGCCCACCCTTGATGGGGGTGACCCGGGCCAGCTTGGTGCGGGCGCGGATGTTGCTGTCCACCTTGATGGGGTACGGGAAACGTACCTGATCCAGCCCGAAGTTCACCACCATGCGGGCGGTCGGGAACTCGGGGGTGGCCTCATCGACCGAGCCGGTCAACTGCGGCAGCAGCGCCAGGGTCAGGAAGCCGTGGGCGATGGTGGTCTTGAAAGGCGACTCGGCGGCCGCGCGCTCCGGATCGGTGTGGATCCACTGATGATCCCCGGTCACGGCAGCAAACTGATCGATCATCTGCTGGCTGACGTGCAGCCACTCGCCCACATGGGTCTCTTCACCAATGCGAGCCTGCAGGGCGGCATAGAGCTCGGCAGCCTCGGCTCCCAGCTCCACAGCGGGTTCCTGAGCCACGGCAGGCTGACCGTTGGCCACCCGTGCCACGGTTGCTGCATCCTGTTGCTGCTCGCTCTGGGTCTCGGTTTGCAAGTCCAGTACACGACCCAGCAAAGGGTGAAGATGTGCCTTTTGCTGAAACTCACGCCAGTAGTCGCGGATCGCCGGTGAGAGCCAATCCTTGAGCTCAAAGGGGTGCTGCGCCAAAATTTCGCGCTTGCGCTTCAGAAAATCGACAACTTTCATGTTTCGATCCCTATGTGATTCATTGCCTGTAAAGAGGTCTAACCAGTCCTATTTTATTAAAGTTTCAGCTGTAAGTGCAAAAAAATCTCGGCGTACACCTGTACCAAGGCGGAAGTAACTACTTACACCATGTAAACCAGCACGATCTGCCAATGAGGAAATCGATTGCCAAAGATGCCGCCAGCAGGGGAAATTCGCGGGGCTCATCATGAAAAAAGGCCCTCATCGGGCCTTGTGGTGGGGACTCAGCGCGCGCTCGACCAGCCGCGACGCAATCCCTCTTCATCCAGAAAGGACCAGGCGAGGATCCGGCTCACCTTGTTGCCCTGCGCCATGTCGATCACCCGTACCTGACGCGCCCCCACCCGGCTCAACGCCTTTTTCGCCCCCGGCAGGTTCTCTTTTTTCGACACCAGCGAGCTGAACCAGAGGCACTGAGTGGCAAACTCCTTGCTCTGGGCAATCATGTTGGCCAGAAACGCCGCCTCGCCCCCTTCGCACCAGAGCTCGGCCTTCTGGCCGCCAAAATTAAGCACAGGAGCGCCTGTCACCTCCTTGCCCAGATTGCGCAGCTTGCGCTCCGTCCCCTTGCTCGCCTCTTCCAGCGACGCATGGAACGGCGGATTGCACAGCGTCAGGGCAAAGCGCTCCTTTGGCCCTATGATGCCGCGAAACACATGGTTGGGGTTTCCCTGCAGGCGACACTCAATCTGATTGCCGAGCCCGTTGCTCTTGGCCAGCAGGGTGGCCGCCTTGACCGAGACCGGATCGATATCCGATCCGACAAAACGCCAGCCATATTCGCGGCAGCCTAGCAGCGGATAGATGCAGTTTGCCCCCACCCCGATATCCAGCACTCTCACCCCCTTGCCGGTAGGGAGCTGGCCTGCGCTCTCGGCCAACAGATCGGCCGCCCAGTGCAGGTAGTCCACCCGTCCCGGGATAGGCGGGCAGAGGTAACCGGTAGGCAAGTCCCAGTGGGCAATCCCGTAGTGATGGGCCAGCAGGGCGCGATTGAGGGACTTCACTGCATCGGGATTGGCAAAATCGATGGTGCGGGTACCGTAGTCATTGATAAATATGTGGACGGCCAACTCGGGAGTTCGCAGGCAGAGCGCCTCAAAGTCGTAACCCGCCTCATGGCGATTACGGGAGTGAAGTCCGGATTTACGGTCGCCCGACTTGGGGCCACCAGCTGATGGGATGCGGGGTTTCATGCTGAGCCTGCCGAAGAAAACGGGCCCACACTATAGTGATTTGACTCGGGAAAGTCTAAACGAGGGCAATAAAAAACCGGGCTATCGAGCCCGGTTCAAGTGAGGTTGGAAAAACAGTCCGTACTGCGAGCCGTTTGTCCAGCCTGACTCAGATATCGATCCGGCGAGCTTGCCAGAACTTGCTGCGCCAGTATTGGCTGTCCAGCTTGGAGCGGGTCACACCGGCTCGAGTCGAGGCGTGAATGAATTCGCCATTCCCGACATAGATACCAACGTGGTTGAGACGACGATTGATTTTGAAGAAGACCAGATCACCTTCGACCAGATCCTGCTTGGAAACGCGCGTCCCTTCGTGAACTTGAGAGCGGGTATCGCGGGGAAGTTCAATACCGACCGCATTGCGAAACACTTCACGGGCGAAGGCGGAACAATCGATACCACGTTCGGTTGTACCACCGTAGCGGTAAGGGGTACCGCGCCACTCTTTGTATACTGTCAGGATTTCATTCACATCGGGTGTCTGCGAAGCTTCCGGTTCAATAACGGGTTCCATCATGGAAACTTCGATCTTGCTCGCGACCTCGGGTTGGGGTGCCGAAGCACAACCCGCCATTCCGAGCGCGACCAGCAGTAGCATCAGGTAGCGCAATCCTTTATCCCCGCAAAATAGTAAATCTTGTTAAAATACGGCCCCAAAGGGCAATTTATAAGGCAACAGCACCCGACTATATCCAAGAATTCTATCGAGGCAAGTGAAAATCCCTATCAAGCTCACATTTTTGCAAGGAAATGCACGATTTTTCATAATTAATGTGATCATGCCCAAACAATATACAATCGCAAAAAGGACCTTTGGCCTCATAGATAACTGGCTTTTATCCCTGCTTCAGCACCTTTTTAAAGTGAAAAATCATGATCGAAACCGATCTTTTTTTGTTAAAACCGGCCAGGGTATGCCAGGCACTGCTTGCTCAATTGCCTGAATGGTTGTCAACCGATGAGCTGCATATCTGGCAAACCATGACCCATCCTGAACGGCGTCAGGAATATCTGGTGAGCCGCGCCCTGCTGCGCCAGCTGTTGTCCGAGAGGCTACAACGCCCTGCCGCCAGCCTGCAATTTTGCAACGGCCCCCACGGCAAGCCCCAACTGCATGATGATGCTTGGCAGTTCAATCTGAGCCACAGTGGCAGCTGGCTGGTGTTGGCGCTCTGCCCGCAGGGGCAGCTTGGGGTGGATATCGAACTGGGCAAACGGCGGCATCACCCCCTCCCCCTGGCCCGCCGGTTTTATGCACAGAGTGAATATGAGTGGCTCTGCGCGCTGCCTGCTCCAGAGCAGGAGAGTGCCTTCTACCGGCTCTGGTCACGCAAGGAGGCGGTACTGAAAGCCCACGGTGGCGGCATAGCGGCGGGGCTGGAGAAGGTGCGGTTTCTCCCGGATGAAGAGTGGCGACTCGACAACCGGTTGGATGACACCCCTTATCAGGTACAGGATTGGCCCTTTGCCAGCGGCTGGCTCAGTCTCGCGGCGGCGGCAACCCCCGTGACCTTTTACCGGCTTGATGAGCGCTTGAATTACCAGTCACTCAACCCCATGTTACTCAACACCCTTTCTGAAGAGTCCAACTCATGATCGTCGACATTACTCCCCAGAATTTTCACGCTGAACTGATCGATGCCTCCATGAAGAAGCCGGTCGTAATCTATTTCCATGCTCCGCAGATGCCGGAGTGTCAGGGGATGACACCGCTGATCGAATCACTGGTTGGGCCCGCTAATGAGCAGGTCACCCTGACCAAGGTGGATATGAACGATCCCCAGTTGCAACCGCTCGCCAGCCAGCTCGGCCTGCGCGCCCTACCCGCATTGGTGCTGTTCCATCAGGGTCGCCCTGACGAACAGGGGATCATCGAAGGGCCGCAGGATGAAGCCACCCTGCGCCAGTATTTCGCCGCCTTCACCCCCAAAGAAGAGGAAGAGTTGCTGGCCAAGGGGCAACAGGCACTGGCTGACGAGCAGCCCAGCATCGCCTATGCCCATCTGACCAAGGCACACCAGCTGGCCCCTGAACGTCACGACATCAGCCTGTGGCTCATTCAGGCCGCGCTCGACCTCAACCTGCTGGATGAAGCGCAGGAGCGCCTCGGCACCATCCCGATGGTGGCACAGGAAAGTCACTTCCATACCCTGAGCTCACGACTGGCGCTGGCCCTGCAAGCGGCAGACAGCCCGGAACTGCGCGCGCTGGAAGCCCGTCATGCAGAACAGCCTGATGATTTTGGTCTGGCACAAGAACTTGCTGTGCAATACAACCAGGCCGGCCGTCAGGAAGAGGCATTGGAACTGCTGCTGGCGATCCTCAAACGGGACTTGGCATTCGGCGAAGCCAGAAAGACCTATCTCGATATTCTCGCCACTATGGGTAACACACCACAGGCGCAGAGCTACCGTCGCAAACTCTATAGTCTGCTCTACTGATCGGAATCGAACTGGCTGGTAATGATGGGGGAGTGCCGGGAGACCGGCATGACCTCATGGGTCAAGTACGAAGAAGGTACTGTGGGAATAAGGTGCTGTGGGAATAGTGGAGATACTGTGAATTTCAGGCAAAAAAAAATGGCGCAAAACTGCGCCATTTTTTTCGCATGGATTACTTCTTGTAGGAAGTAGCCATGTTGTCGATGCGCTGGTTAGCACGCATAGCTTCTTGCTTGGCTTCGGCAACATCAGCAGCGATTTTGGACTGATCAGCACGAACTGCGCTAACATCTTGAGCCAGTTGGTCAACTTTGTTAGACAGATTCTGAACGGAAGTTTCCAGTTCGCTGGTGTTTGCACAACCGCCCAGCAGAGCGGACAGACCAACAACACCTACCAACAACAATTTTTTCATTTTTAAAGCTCCCTTGAACTCGCCAGACGTTTAGCAAGCGGCGTGATTATGGCACAAAAAAATCCTACTTTGCATAGTCCCCACCACAGATAAATGCATTAAAACCCTCATTTTTTTTTGAATGAACAGTTTTTGTCCAGATTCGTCTAAAAAATGAGTGCCGTGTGGTGGGGGCACGGACAAAGGTTAACCAAATTTTTGCCTTATTACAATTTCGTATGAGGCTCAGGCTGTACGTTCTGACAACAATTGACGATATTGCACCAGATCCTCGATGGTCAGCACCGGCATCCGGTGCTTGCGACCGAACGCAACAAGGTCTGGCAGACGCGCCATCGAGCCATCTTCTTTGGTCAATTCACACAACACACCAAACGGTTTGAGGCCAGCCAGCTGCATCAGATCGACCGTCGCTTCGGTATGACCACGGCGGGTAAGCACCCCACCGGTTCGCGCACGCAACGGGAAAACATGACCCGGGCGGTGCAGATCACCCGGTTTGGCGCCGTCTGCGATGGCTGCACGGATAGTGGTGATGCGATCAGCCGCCGAGACACCGGTCGTGACCCCCTGCGCCGCTTCGATGGTCACGGTAAAGGCGGTCTGGTAGTGGCTGGAGTTGGCCTCCACCATCATCGGCAGTTCGAGCTGGCGAACCCGCTCGTCGGGCAGGCAGAGGCAGACGATGCCGGAGCACTCGCGGATCATCAACGCCATCTGTTCATTGGTCATGGATTCGGCGGCGAAAATGAGGTCGCCCTCGTTCTCCCGATCTTCATCGTCGGCCACCAGCACGCCGCCTCCGGCACGCAAGGCAGATAAAGCCGCTTCGACACGGGCAACGGGATCACCGAATTCACTGAGTAGAGACTGATTCATGGTAAAACTCCTAAACAAGACAAGGACCAGAATCAGGGCATGGAAAGGCAGACAGAGACGGGCATGCAGCGGCCAGCCCACAAGGGCCAACACGGCAAGGTCTGTCTTATCCTCTTTCATCCGGACTATGACCGTCGGCTCCGGCATCTCACCGGATCTGCTGACCCCGACCTGGCAATCAGCCAAGTCGGGCGCTCGCGGGCTCCCCGAGTCAATCGGGATACCGCCGGTGGGGAATTGCACCCCGCCCTGAGAATAAGCGCAGACAGCCTAAAGAAAAACGGTTGCAGATACCAGCCAAAATCCCCCGCAGGCTGAAAAGCGTTTCAACATTGCGCCCGGGATCCCGCTCTGCGGCCCGCTCGCCAGCACGAAAGACCATGACTGGCGAATTTCTTTATGGCGCGGATCGGTTTATGGCATAGTTCCCGAAACAAAAAAACAGGGCCCGAAAAGAGAGCCTGAACAACGCTGCCGGCGCAGACAGCAGCGCCAACACCACAAACGGAAAATGACAGAGATGGAAAAGAAAATACTGCTCACGGATTGCCCGGATGCCAAAGGGCTCATCGCCAAGATCACCAACATCTGCTACAAGCACCAGCTCAACATCATCAAGAACGATGAGTTTGTGGATCACGAGAATGGCCGCTTCTTCATGCGTACCGAGCTGGAGGGACGCTTCAACGACGAGACCCTGCTGGCCGACCTCGATGATGCCCTGCCCACCGGTGCCCAGCGCCGTCTGGTCAAGGCGGGCAAGAAGCGCATCGTCATCCTGGTGACCAAAGAGACCCACTGCCTCGGCGATATTCTGATGAAGAACTACGCGGGCGCGCTGGATATGGATATCGTCGCGGTGATCGGCAACTACGACACCCTGGCCGAGCTCACCGGCAAGTTCGATATCCCGTTCCACACCGTCAGTCACGAGGGTCTGAGCCGGACAGAGCATGAGGAGCAGGTTCGCGCCATCATCGACAGCTATGAGCCTGACTATGTGATCCTGGCCAAGTACATGCGGGTGCTGACCCCGAGCTTCGTCGAGGCCTACCCGCGCAAGATCCTCAACATCCATCACTCCTTCCTACCCGCCTTCATCGGTGCCCGCCCCTACCGGCAGGCGTTTGATCGCGGCGTCAAGCTGATCGGCGCCACCGCCCACTTCGTGACCGACGATCTGGATGAAGGCCCCATCGTCGAACAGGACGTGATCCACGTCGGTCATGCCTTCAGTGCGGACGACATGGCCAAGGCGGGTCGGGATGTGGAGAAATCGGTGCTGAGCCGCGCGCTGGAGCTGGTACTGAACGAGCGGGTGTTCGTCTACGGCAACAAGACGGTGGTCTTCAAGTAATTCGCCCACACGGCCCATATGCAAACGCCAGAAACAACAACGGCTCCCGCGGGAGCCGTTGTTGTTTCTGCGCCGAGTGTCAGAGCGGCAGATCGTTTACCGTCACCGCGCCCTTCTCCAGCTTCAGCTCGGAGGTCAGCGCTTGCTTGTCGGCCTTCAGATAACCCATCTGGGTCAGCTGATCGAGCATGGGGGCCAGTTGCGGCACCGCCTTGCCCAGCTTGTCGCTGAGGCTGGCATGCAGCACGCCGGAGAGGGCCTGCATTCCCGCGTCGCTGTTGAACAGCTGCTCCAGCGAAGTGGAGGCCAGCTTCACGTCCCCCTTCATGGTCACCGCCTCACCGTTGAGCTTGGCGCTGAGATCGGCCAGTTCAAGGGTCGCGCCACGTTTGAGCATCTTGTCCAGCGCCTGCTGGATAGCGGCATCTTCAACTCCCTTGCCACCGGCGGCCTGCAGCCCCTGATACCCTTCCAGATCCAGACCGTTGAGGTTGAGCGCCAACTTGCTGTCGGTCACCGCCAGGGTGTCAGTCTCGTTCTCCAGATCCAGCTTGGCAATTTTCATCTGATAGCTGCTGGAGAGGGTCTGGGCATCATCACCGGTCAGCTGAGTCTCGGTAGTCATCCCCTGCAGGGCAACCTTGACGCTGTCAGGCAGTTGTACCGTGAGGGCCGAGAGGGTCATCTCGCTCTGGGGCGAGAGGAGCACACCGCTGATCTCGGCAATGTCGGCACTCCCTTTCAGATCGGCCAGCACCAAGTCCATCTTGCTCTGCTCTTCATGGACCGTCATCCCCTGCCAGGTCATGGTGAGGTGACCATTCCCCTCCAGATTGCCGTGGAACTCGCCGCTCAGGGGCAGGAAGCTGAACTCGTCCAGCCCCTGTTTGATCTTGAATTCATTGGCCCAGAAACGGCTGCTGTTACCCTGGGTCCAGAGACTGGTGACCGACTCCAGACCGAGTTCCCACTGCTCCATGCCCAGTGCAGTGAAAACCGGCGCTAGCGTGCCATTATGGGTATCGAGCAGGAAGTGGCTCTTGATGTAGAGCGGCAGGATCTGGCTCTTGACCACAAGTTGCAACTCGATGGGCTGACTGCCCTCCAGCTCGCTGTCGATGGCAGCCAGCTCCTCCGGCGTCACCACGACCTTCAGGACCCCGTCACGGGTGAAGAGGTTGCTGCTGCCCGGCAGCCACTGCATGTCGAGCCCGCTCTCTTTCTCCACCTTGGCGATCTGCTCCGCCATGATGCTGTCGAAGCTGTTGCCCGTGTACCAGCACGCAGCCAGACCACCACCTACCAGTGCCGCACCCACGGCGAGGGCCACTATCTTTTTCATATATCCATGTGTCTCCAGGGAGTTGTCACTGCACTCTACGGGGCGGACTCGGGACTAGGCAAGTCCAATCAGAGGGCGAGCCAACATTCTTGTGGCTCGCCATCACCTCACAGCAAGGGGCTGAAG
Organism: Aeromonas sp. 600948; assembly: GCF_049174875.1. Lineage (NCBI taxonomy): Bacteria > Pseudomonadati > Pseudomonadota > Gammaproteobacteria > Aeromonadales > Aeromonadaceae > Aeromonas > Aeromonas sp. 600948. Next base: position 94,711 of record NZ_JAAKTY010000003.1, on the reverse strand, counting down.
AGATAGAAGATGTTCTCCATCGCCTTCTTGTACCAGGGGCGGGCCTGCCATTGGGCCAGGGTCATCGGGGTGGCTTCCGCCATATAGCCCTGTACCAGCCGGGTCATCTGGGCCACGAACGAGGGGTTATCCACCAGCAGGGTCACCTCGAAGTTGAGCCAGAGGCTGCGCCGATCCAGATTGACCGTCCCCACCAGCGCGAAGTCATCATCCACCAGCACGCTCTTGGTATGGAGCAGACCGGCATCGTAGCGGTAGATCTCCACCCCGGCCGCCAGCAGCTCCTCCATAAAGGCGTTGCAGGCGTAATTGGCCATGATGGAGTCGTTGCGTGCCGGCAACACCAGCTGCACCTGCACCCCGCGCGCCGCCGCCGAACTGAGTGCGGCCGCCAGCGGATCGTCGGGCACAAAGTAAGGGGTCGTCAGCACCAGATGGCTGCGCGCCTGATAGATGGCCAGCAGCAGGCTCTGCTGGATGCAGTCGCCGCCGACGAAGGGGCCGGACGGGATCAGCTGGGCGCGGTAGTTGGTCTGGGGCCAGGCTTCCGGCTCATGCTGCAGACTGTCGAGCAGCCGCTCGCCGGTCTCCATCTCCCAGTCCCAGACAAAGATCGACCACATCAGCGGCACCATGGGCCCCTGCACCCGGATCATGATGTCGACCCACTGGCCGACCCCGGCATCCTGCTTGAAAAAACGGGGATCCACCATGTTCATGGAGCCGGTATAGCCGACCTTGTCATCGATCACCACCAACTTGCGGTGCATTCGCAAATCCTGCCGCTGGAACGGAATGCGCCAGGCGCCGACCGGCAGCACCTCCACCAGCTTGACCCCCGCCTTGCGCAGCTTTTTCGGCCACCCGGAGCGGAAGAAGTGCTTGCTGCCCACCGAATCGAGCAACAAACGACAATCCACGCCGCGCAGCGCGACTTCCATCAGTGCTTCACACACCTCGTCGGCATCACCGCCGGGGTGCCAGATATAGAACTCCAGATAGCATGAGAGCGTCGAGCGGCGAATATCCTGAGCAATCTCATGCAGGATCTGGTCGGGTTGGCTGAGCAGAGTCATCCGGTTACCGGAGAGCATGGGCATGGCCAACCGCCCCTGGATCAGATCGTGCAATGGTTGGGCCTTTTCCCCCACCTCGCAGCAATGCTGGGGGAAAAGGCGGGCCAACTGACGAATCCAGATAGCGTAAGGGCGATACATGGCCTGTGCCCGCTCGGCGCGGCGGCGCCCCAACTTGATTTCACCAAACAGCAAGTAAAAGCCGACGCCGGCAAACGGAATGGCGTAGATCAGCGCCAGCCAGGCCAGCGACACCCCGATGGGGCGGCGTTTCATCACTACCCGAAACGACACACCCGCGACGATAACGGTATGAAAAAGCAGTAGCAGCCAGCCCAGAAAGCGGGAGAACAGCAGGTGGAGATCATGTTCCAGACCGTTTAGCAACGGTAACTCCTTTTCATCAACAAACAGTGGTCGGCAGATCCTGCCAGTCAGGAATGGTATGCTGTAAGGCAAATCCATTCTATCAGGTTGCCCCCATGATTCTGCAATCCATGCTGCTCAGCCTGGCCATGCTAGGTCAAGGCTCATATGACATCAATGAGCAGCAGATCAATCAGTACCTGCAATCCCAGGTGCAAGTCGACAAACAGCTGGAGCTGCCCGGCATCATAAAGGCCCATGTGAAGCTGGAGCAGAGCGATGTCCAGATTGGCCGTCAACAGCCAGACACCGCCCGAGTCTATGGCAAGGGCAAGCTCAAGATCGCCCTGCCCGACAATACCGAATATGACGCCCGCCTGCAGATGACCTATGAGGCAAGACCCCGCTATGACAAGAGCCAGAGCGCGCTGTTTCTCGACAACATGAAACTGGTGGAGTACAAGCTGGAACCGGAGGCGGCAGAGAGAAAGTTCGGCATGATGCTCGGTATGCTGCTGCAGAGCATGGAGAAGCGTCTTGAGAGCAAACCGGTTTACCGACTGGATGACAAGGATCCGCAACAAGCCTGGCTGAAAGAAAACCTGCTGGGGCTGGAGCTGTCACCAGGCAAAATCCACCTGCTGACCAGACCCCGCTAGCCCGCTCAATTCAGGAGGGGCTGGCTGGTATCCCGTACCAGCAGCTCCACCTGATAACCCTGCTGCTGCTGTTGCTCATAAAGGGAGAAGAGTGAACCGCTCAATTGGTTGAGGGAGATATCGGCAAAACCGGCCTTGAGATAGAAGGGTTTCTCGAAAGGCAGTACCTGACAGACTACCGGTTTGTCCTCCAGACCGTGACAGGCGTGCTGCAACAGCCGTGAACCCAATCCCAGCGACTGGTAGTGAGGCAACAGACGAAAGCCGCACAGATGATAAAACTCCTCCTCGTCCCGCAACCGAACCGCCCCCACCAGCCAGTGAGCATCACGTACGACAAAGACCCGCTCTGCCAGATCCGGCACATAGTGGGAAAAAGTCGTCTCGTAATAATCCTTGATGAGAGAGAGATCGGCGTCACAGTACTCCTCGAAGATGAGTTCCATCGCCAGCATTCCTGACACAAAAAATTCCTTTATAATCAGTAGATAAGATAGATTGAAACTAACTAGCCAGACCAGCTTACACCAGCAAGATAGCATGCCTTTTATTAACAAAAAAGCGAGCATGCTGGAGCACTTCCCTAAGACGCTTATGACCATTAGCTACCGGAAAATTCCACCTTTTGGCGCCTCTCCTGGACATACTCCGGCATCCCCCCGTCCCTCGGTCAAATCCCCCCTCCACTTCACAACTCCCTGTTTGTACGCTTGTTCTGCACTCGCCATGGTGCTTTACTCAACATGATGATCCAGGGAAGGAGTGTGACGGTTGAAAGCATGGATGCTGGCAGGCCAGATGGTGTTGATCCCCTTGAGTGGATGGAGCCAGACGCCCCCTCCCGCGGAGGTGGTCTTCCTGACCGCAGCCCCCTCTCCCTTGCGCCCGGTCAATCATGCTGCGCCCGCCCCACAACCCGACACCGCTCAAACGGCGGCAACCGCCGCTGGCGGCAAGAAGCAGATCCAGGTCTATAAATCGGTGCAGCAAAACGGGGTAGTACGTTACTCCGATATGGCGCCCGAACAGGGCCATTACGAACTGCTGCTGTTCAACGACTGCTTCGCCTGCGACCCCAAATCCAGCGTCAACTGGCAGACCACAGGACTGTTTCTCTATGACTATGCCAGCACCATCAAGGCAGCAGCAAAGACCTATCAGGTTGAGCCTGCGCTGATCCGAGCGCTCATTCACGCCGAATCGGCTTTCAATCCACTGGCGGTCTCCCGCAAGGGGGCGATGGGGCTGACCCAGCTAATGCCTGCCACGGCGCGGGAGCTGGGGGTCGGCAATGCCCTGCTGGCGGAACAGAATATTTTCGGCGGGGTGAAATACCTAGCGGGACTGCTCAAGCAGTATGACGGCAACATTGCGCTGGCGACCGCGGCCTACAACGCCGGGGCGGGCGCCGTACAAAAACATGGCGGCATCCCACCCTATGCGGAAACGCGCGCTTATGTGGAGCGCGTCCAGTTGCTCCATCAGCGCTACAAAGAGATGCTGCAGGCCAAGGGACTCTGACGTTTGGCTTGGTTAGTTCTCTTATCTCACTCCTCCAGAAACAAAAAACACGCCCTCAGGCGTGTCGATACCACACTTTGTTTCGCAAATGATTACTTCTGCTCCGTCGCCACCAGGCGATAAGCCAGCGCACCCAGAATGGCACCGACAATCGGGGCAACCCAGAACAACCACAGCTGGCTGACCGCCCAGTCACCGACAAACAGCGCAACGCTGGTACTGCGGGCCGGGTTGACCGAGGTATTGGTCACCGGAATGCTCACCAGATGGATCAGGGTCAGGCACAGGCCGATGGCAACCGGAGCAAGCACAGCTGGCGCACGGCTGTCGGTAGCGCCCATGATGACGAACAGGAAGAAGCCGGTCATCACAGCTTCGCACACCAGTGCCGCCATCATGCTGTAGCCGCCCGGAGAGTGCTCACCGTAGCCGTTGGAGGCAAAGCCGGCGGAGAGATCAAAACCGGCCTGGCCACTGGCAATCACATAGAGTACAGCAGCACCGGCAATTGCCCCCAGCACCTGAGCCACGATGTAAGAGAGCACGCCGGAAGCAGGAAAACGACCGCCAGCCCACAGACCGATGGTGACGGCCGGGTTGAGATGGCAACCGGAGATATGGCCGATGGCATAGGCCATGGTCAGCACGGTCAGGCCGAATGCCAGCGATACGCCCAAGAGGCCGATCCCCACATGGGGGAAGGCTGCAGCCAGCACGGCACTGCCACAACCTCCCAATACCAGCCAGAAGGTTCCCAAAAACTCTGCTGCAACAGGTTTCACTGTATGTCTCCCGATAAGATGAGATAAAAAGGCCCGCAAAGGGGCCATGCGTTAACACGCGCAGCATTATGGGAGCAGCAATAGCCGATGCGAACCCGGTTACCAGTCGCCAGAAAACGTGACTCAAGTCACAATTGGTTGATTAATAGAGATATTTATCAGTAGCAAGCCACACAGAGGCTGTTGCCAACAAGGAGCCTCATGCGACAACTTATGACTCCAAAGGCCTGTTCTGTCTATTTGTTGATCAACAATTCAGGGCCACACCAGCGGATCACTTGATCGGCGAAAATCGGCTGACCACCTGACCCTGATGCTCAATCCACTCCATGAACATGGCGACTGGACGGGCATAGACGGCGCCATCCTGTTCCGACTGATAGATCACCAGCTGCTCGCCTGTCTCGGTATGGCTGGCCAGGGTCAGCACCTGATAGTAGCCCCCCTTGAAGTGACGATAGCGACCGGGTGTGGGTGCATGCATGGGATACCTCTGCAGATAGAACAGGACGGGAAAGGGGAAATATGCGCTGGCCAGTGCCAGTTGTATCAGCTTTTTCTCGTCGGAAATGACGATGAAGAGGCTTTTTTACACAAGCCAATCGTGCCAGAGAGCGTGAAGATTTCAACACAGTAGAGTAGCTTTGTTAATCACTCCCCCATCTTTCACTGGTGAACCTTGCCAAGCACAAACGATCGTGCTGAATTTAACCTTTTAATAACTCTGTTTTGGGGCTAAAAATCAGGAATATCTACTAAAAAGAAGATTGTTCTAGCATTCAATTCTGTGAAGAATAGGGGAAAAGATATTTGATACTAAAAACCGCCTTTTTCGCCAACGCGTCCCTGTGGGGAAGGAATCACTGTCACCATGTTCACAATCGACAAGTCGCACAAGCTCGACGATGTCTGCTATGACATCCGCGGCCCGGTGCATAAAGAAGCTCGCCGTCTCGAAGACGAAGGCCACCGCATTCTCAAGCTCAACATCGGTAACCCGGCCCCGTTCGGCTTTGATGCGCCGGAAGAGATCATCAAGGATGTGATCCTCAACATGCCGCTGAGCCAGGGCTACTGCGACTCCAAGGGGCTCTTCTCTGCCCGCAAGGCGGTGATGCAGTACTACCAGCAAAAAGGGATGCGCAAGGTCGATATCGATGACATCTATATCGGCAACGGCGCCAGCGAGCTGATCGTGATGGCGATGCAGGCGCTGCTCAACAACGGCGACGAGATGCTGGTGCCCTCCCCCGACTACCCGCTCTGGACTGCTGCCGTCACTCTCTCCGGTGGCCATGCGGTGCACTATCGCTGCGACGAAGGGGCTGACTGGTACCCGGATCTCGACGATATCCGCGCCCGCATCACCCCGCGCACCCGCGGCCTGGTGCTGATCAACCCCAACAACCCGACCGGTGCTGTCTACGGCAGCGAGTTCCTGCTGGAGGTGATCGAGATCGCCCGCCAGCACAACCTCATCATCTTCGCCGACGAGATCTACGACAAGATCCTCTACGACGATATCTCCCACACCAGCGTCTGCACCCTGTGCGACGATGTGATGGTGGTGACCTTCAACGGCCTCTCCAAGGCCTACCGTGCCTGCGGCTTCCGTCAGGGCTGGATGGTCATCACCGGTCCCAAGGGCCGTGCCCGCGGTTATATCGAAGGGCTGGAGATGCTGGCCTCCATGCGGCTGTGTGCCAACGTGCCGATGCAGCACGCCATCCAGACTGCACTCGGCGGCTATCAGAGCATCAACGAGCTGATCCTGCCGGGCGGCCGCCTGCGCAAGCAGCGGGACAAGGCGTGGGAGCTCTTGAACGAGATCCCCGGGGTCTCCTGCGTCAAACCCAAGGGGGCGCTCTACATGTTCCCGCGCCTTGATCCCAAGGTGTATGACATACGCGACGATCAGAAGATGGTGTTCGACCTGCTGCAACAGGAAAAGCTGCTGCTGGTACAGGGCACCGGCTTCAACTGGCCGGCGCCGGATCACTTCCGGCTGGTGTTCCTGCCCCGCGAAGAGGAGCTGGAGGATGCCATCGGCCGCCTCGCCCGCTTCCTCAAGGGCTACAAGCAGTAAGCAAGGCTCATGAAAAAGGCTCCCGCGGGAGCCTTTTTGTTATCTGTGGTTTAATTCGTGCCATCAGCCGTGCAGCAGGGCGCCGGCCACCAGCACCGCCATGGTGATGAGGGCTACGCCGATGATAAAGGGCAGCACCCAACGCACGAAGCGATCGTAGGGGATCTTGGCGAGCGCCAGACCGGCCACCAGATGAGCGGCGGTGGGGGCAAACAGGTTGATCCAGCCGGAGGCGGACTGATAGGCAGTGATCACCAGATCCCGGGAGATGCCGGAGAAGTCCGCCAGCGGCCCCATCAGCGGCATGGAGACGGTCGCCAGCCCCGAGGTGGAGGGGATGAAGAAGCTCAGGATGATGTGCACCAGATAGGCCATCAGGATGAAGACCGACGAGGAGAGTCCGCTCACCAGCCCTTCAGCCCAATGCAAAATAGTGTCGATGATGACGCCCTGCTCCATCACCACATAGATGCCGCGCGCCACCGCAACCACCAGTGCCACCCCGATGAGATCCCGAGCGCCGCTCAGGAAAGTCGCCACATAGTTGGACTCCGGCATCCGGTTGATCAGCGCAATCAGGATGGAGGCACTGAAGAACAGGGTCGAGAGCTCGTCAAACCACCAGCCAAAGGTGGGCAGCACGTCGATCCCCAAATCCGACCAGGGCACCACCGCATAGATCATCAGCAGGAAGGTGCCGAAGAAGACCAGCATGGTGAGTTTCTGCTTGCCGGTGAAGGCGAGGTTGCCGCTCTTCATCTGGGAGAACTCGTCGTCATAGACGATGTCGGCCAGCACGGAGCGGGATTTGTCCTGTTGCACCTGCTTGGCGTAGCGCATCACGAACCAGGAGGCGAAGATCACCAGCAGCAGCCACTGGATGACCCGCAGGCCAATCCCCTCACCGATGGGGATACCGGCAAAACCGGAGGCGATGCCGGTAGCAAACGGGTTGACGGTGGAGGCGAGCACCCCGACCCCGGAGCCAAGCAGGATAATCCCCGCCGCCACCATGCGATCAAAGCCCGCCGCCATCATCACCGGCACGATCAGCGCCCAGAAGGCCACCGTCTCCTCCGCCATGCCGAAAGTGGAGCCACCGAGGGCAAACAGGGCGATCAACACCGGGATCAGCAGCCGCTCACGGCCGGCAAAGCCGCGCACAATGGCCACCACCCCTGCATCCAGCGCACCGCTTTGCATGGTCACCGCGAGAAAACCACCGATGATGAGCACGAACAGCGCCACGTCGGCCGCCTTGTGAAAGCCCTGAATGGGGGCCTTGAGCACCTCGAACACCCCCTGCGGGTGGGCGGGTAACTCGGTGTAGCTGCCGGGCACCGGCAACAGCCGCTCGTCGCCGCTGTAATCGGCCACGGCCGCAGCCGCAACCGGCTGCTGGGTCTTGGCGGTGACATAGTCATATTTGCCCGCTGGCAGCACCCAGGTCAGGGCGGCCATCAGCGCGATGATGATAAAAAGCAGGGTATAAACTGTGGGGAGTTGGCGCTTCTTGGGCGCCTCGTTTGGAGTGGTCATAGCTTCCGTACCTCGGCAATGCCGTCTGTGATCCGATCAGCGCAAGACTAGCGGGTTTGATATGGGAAAAAGGTGATCGCTGATAATAAAATTCCGCAAATTAGCGGAATGTTTGCCAAAAAAACAGGGCCCCGCGGGGCCCCGTTTTCACTTGAGTCAGACTCAGAGCTCGACCACGTCGAATTTCACATCCGGATTTACATCCGCATCGTAATCGACCTCATCCAGACCGAAACCGAACAGGCGCAGGAACTCCTGCTTGTAGCCGGTGTAGTCAGTCAGCTCGGAAAGATTCTCGCTGGTGATAGATGGCCACAGGTCGCGGCAGGTCTGCTGCACATCTTCACGCAGTTCCCAGTCATCCATGCGGATGCGAGCCTGATCGTCCAGCGCCATGTCGGACGCGTAGAGACGGGTGCGCATCATGCGATCTACCTGCTCCATGCAACCCTCGTGAATGCCCTTCTCCTTCATGATTTTGAAGGCCATGGAGATATAGAGCGGCATCACCGGAATGGCGGAAGAGGCCTGAGTCACCACGGATTTGAGCACGGCCACGTGAGCGGTGCCGCCCTTGGCAGCCAGATCGCCACGGATGGCGGCGGCGGCGCGGTCCAGATCTTCCTTGGCGCGGCCCAGGGTGCCATGCCAGTAGATTGGCCAGGTCAGATCGGTACCGATGTAGGAGTAGGCCACGGACTTGGCGCCGTCAGCCAGCACGCCGGCATCACGCAGGGCAGCCATCCACAGCTCCCAATCCTGACCGCCCATCACTGTGATGGTGTTCTGGATCTCTTCCTCGTTCGCCGGCTCGACGGTAGCGGTGATGATCTGATCCTTGTTGGTATCAATGGCGGTGGTGGTGTAGACCTCGCCGATCGGTTTGAGGGCAGAGCGCACCACTTCGCCGGTTTCCGGCATCTTGCGCACCGGAGAGGCCAGGGAGTAGACAACCAGATCGATTTGACCCAGATCCTGCTTGATAAGCTCAATCACCTTGGCGCGGCACTCGTTGGAGAAGGCATCGCCGTTGACGCTCTTGGCGTAGAGGCCCGCCTCTTTGGCTGCCTTGTCGAAGGCGGCAGAGTTGTACCAGCCGGCGGTACCGGTCTTGGACTCGGTGCCCGCTTTTTCAAAGAAGACGCCGAGGGTGGCGGCGCCGCTACCGAAGGCAGCCGCAATCCGGGAGGCCAGGCCATAACCGGTGGAAGCGCCGATCACCAGCACCTTCTTGGGACCATTCTCGATGGTGCCCTTGGCCTTGGTATAAGCGATCTGGCGACGAACATTGGCTTCACAACCGACCGGATGAGTGGTGGTGCAGATAAAGCCGCGAACCTTGGGTTTGATGATCATATGGGGTCTCGGATCCGTTTAATGGATGAAATCGGGGCATAAGATACCTCATCTTGCCGCGATAAGGTGCTCTGATGTGTTGAACTGCGGCAAAAATGGGCATCCGAAGGTGGCAATCATGGTCCATGCCATGGTGCCACCTCACGGCAATTAGCAGGCAATGCGGGTGATGTGGCCATCCTGCAGCTTATAGAAGGCATCTTGCGGCAACTCCTGTGACCAGGTCGCCTCATAGTCGAGATCGGCATAGACACCACGCAGCATGGCACCGAGCAGGCCGTGGGAGATAACGATGGCCCGCTCGGCGATGGCGGGATCCTGCAACCACTGGTGTGCCCGGCGCTGAATGCTCTCGAAGCTCTCGGCCCCCGGTGCCTGCAGATACCAGTCCCCCTTGCCGGTATCGAGCTCGGGATGAGCGAGCCGCAACGCCGGGATCTGGCAGCTCTCCCACTCCCCCATCCCCAGCTCCATCAAGCGATCGTCCCAGACAATGCGATCCGCCGTCAGCCCCAACTGCTCGCACACCAGCAGTGCAGTCTGACGGGCGCGACCGAGCGGGCTGGCATAGACGGTCCAGCGGGCGGGATCCGCCAGTTCGGCGGCAAGGCGCCGCCCCATGGCGATGGCTTGCACCTCGCCCTTGTCGGTCAGATCGGAGTTGCAGCGCCCCTGCAGACGCTGCTCGGCATTGAAGCGGGTCTGGCCGTGGCGCAGCAGATAGATGAGTCGAGACATGATTTCTCCAGCACGTTCAGAGAGATAGAAAAATACAAGGGGGGATGATGATAGCAGATGAGCCCGAAGGATGGTCCAAATAGAGAGGCTAAAGCGGGCGTAAAAAACGGGTCAAGGCTGACCCGTTTGCTGCCAATTTGGCCAGAGTGTATCGGCTCAGCCCTTCTTGATCTCCCGCAGATAGCGGTAGATGGAGTGGACCGAGATCCCGAGCTGGCGCGCCGCAATCTGGGCACTGTCTTTTAACTCGAAGATCCCCATGTCGTGCAGCTGGTTGACGATAACCCGAGTCTTCTGGGACGGAGGCACCGCCTCGTTGCCACGCACCTCGGCACTGACGGTGTCGATAGTGCTGTTGAGCGCTTCGTCGATGTTGCGGGCGAACACCTCCGGGGTGGCATGGCTCTCATGGGGGTGCATGCACTCCGGCATCATGGTGCGCAACACGGATTGCAACGGGGCATCCATGTCGCTGTTGATGCAGAGCAACCCGATGGCCCTGTGCTCCCCGTTGCGGATCACGGTGGTGATGGAGCGCAGGGTCTTGCCGGTGGCGCACTTGGTCATGTAGGGGCTGGAGATATCCTGCCCGCTCTTGAGCTTCATCATCGCCAGGTTGGTGATGGGGGCGCCGACACTGCGGCCGGTGATATGGCCGTTGGCAATCTTGACGATCGAGGGATTGCGCGCATCCAGACTGTGGAGCAGCACTTCGGTGTGCTGGCCATACATGGCGGCGATGCCGTCCACTATGTTCTCCATCGACTTGAGGATCTCAAAATCGCTCGGACTCAACTCTTGCAGCTTCACAATGGGACCTTCTTGCAAGGGTTGCTGCCGGACAATGGACGCCGGGCAGCAACCGACAGGGACATCAGGCGGACATGATATCAATAATGGTGCTGTCTGTGGCAGACATACCCTCCTTCACCATCTGGCCGACGTTGCGGATGGTCTGATCCACGTCACCGGCGACGATCCCCTGCCCCGACACCGAGTGGCTGTTGAGGGCCATCAGGAAGCCGCGCACCGCCGCACCGGAGGAGGTACTCACCTTCATGGCGCAGGAGGCTTTCGCGCCGTCGCACACCATGCCGGCACTGTCACTCAGCACGTTCTGGATGGCAAAGCAGGATTGCTCGAAGCTGCCGCCCGCCAGATAGACCATGGCCATGGAGGCGGCCGCGCTGGTCACGGTATTGCCACAGAAGGCCGACAGCGGCGGATAGTGGGACTTGATATAGATGGCGCCCAGATGGCTCATGATGAGGGCGCGAGCCAGCTGCTCTTCGCTGGCCGCAAAGCGCTCGGCAATTACCATCACCGGAATGGTGGCGGCAATGCCCTGGTTGCCGCTGCCGAAGTTGCTCATGGCTGGCAGGGTCGCGCCCCCCATGCGGGCATCGGAGGCGGCCGCCGTCATCATCACGATGCGGTTCATCACATCCTCGCCGATAAGACCGGCATTGATGTTCTGCTGCATGGTGCGGCCAATCTCCAGGCCATAGGGGTTGTTCATCCCCTCGGCGGAGAGCTTGCCGTTAAGCTCCGAGGCTTTGAGGATGAACCTGATCTGCTCGAACTCCACCTGAGTGGCGAACTCGTAGATGGCGGCGATGCTGATATCGACGCCATCGCAAATGGAACCGGTTGCACCACCCTGGCTCTGATCGGCGGTGAAGGTCACCTCGCCATCGCGGCGCTGCTCGACGATGCGGGTATGACCACCGCAGAGGGTCACTTCGGCGCTGTGCTCTTCACCATGTTCATCCGTGCCATAAACGGTCACGCGGCAGAAGATAAACTCGGGGGCGGCGGTGCGGCTCACCTGCACCTTGCCAGCATCGATCAGCTGCTGGGCACGCTCCACCTGTTCTGGCTGGATCGCGGCCAGCACCTCCAGCCCGGCATCGGCGTTGCCACCGATGGCTCCGGCCGCAGCCGCAATGGCCAGACCGATCTTGCCGGTGCCCGGCACATAGACACCCATCGAGTTTTTATAGAGATTGTCCGACACTGCAACCTCGAGGCGACCTGGCTCACAGCCCAGTTGCCGGGTGGCGACCGCTGCGGCATAGGCGGCGGCGATTGGCTCGGTACAACCCAGCGCTGGTTTGACAACCTGTTGAATAATCTGCAGATACTGCTGCCACGCTTGTTTCATCACTTGAACCTTTTTATCAGCATTAACGAGCGATATGGGCGATCGCTTCCACTTCAACCTTGACGCCCATCGGCAGATCCTTCACTGCGAAGCAGCTGCGCGCCGGACAATCTTTCTGGAAATAGGCTTTATAGACCTCGTTGAACGCGGCAAAATCGCTGATCTCGGCGAGGTAGCAGGTAGTTTTGAGCACGGTATCCAGCGAGCCGCCAGCGGCTTCCAGCACGGATTTCAGGTTTTCCAGTGACTGGCGGGTCTGGGCGGCAATCCCCCCTTCCACCACACCACCCTGTTGCTTGCAGACCGGCAACTGACCGGAGGTAAAGATGAGGTCGCCATAGGCAGTGCCGTGGCTGTAGGGACCGATAGCGTCAGGTGCCGCTGCTGCTGTGATGATGCGTTTCATATAGCCACTCCTGTTTGTGCAATTTTTTTTGCAATCACGAATCTCATTCCGTTCAACATTATTTGCTTTTTATTTTATCCATTCAACAAAAAGATACAAAAATGGCGTTTAAAGGCACCTTTCGGCCTCAATATAAACCGTGATCACCATCCTGATTTGAACAAAAGTACTCTTATGGGCATTGTTTATGACAGTTTCATTCAACTATATTTGCGCCGCTTTCCCACATCCCTACAAAAAAGAAGGTTTTAATGGACGCGCATAGCACTACACTCGCCAGCCCCGTGATGGGCACGCTGGAATGGAAAGAAGCGGTTCGCTTCGACAGCACCGACTGGGGCTGGATCATCATGAGCATCGGCATGGCCATCGGCGCAGGGATCGTCTTCCTGCCGGTACAGGTGGGTCTGATGGGCTTGTGGGTCTTTCTGCTCTCGGCGGTGATCGGCTACCCCGCCATGTACATGTTCCAGCGCCTCTTTATCAACACCCTGGCCACCTCGCCAGAGTGCAAGGATTACCCCAGCGTCATCACCGGCTACCTTGGCAAGAACTGGGGTGTGCTGCTCGGCGCACTCTACTTCGTGATGCTGGTGATCTGGGTCTTCGTCTACTCCACAGCCATCACCAATGACAGCGCCTCCTTCCTGCAGAGCTTCGGCGTCACCGACGGCCTGCTCTCCGAAAACCCGCTCTACGGTCTGGTGCTGATCTGTGGCCTGGTGGCACTGGCCTCGCGCGGCGAAAACCTGCTGTTCAAGATCTCCACCTTTATGGTGCTGACCAAGATCAGCGTGGTGGCCGTGCTCGGCCTGATGATGGTGGACAAGTGGGATGCGGCAAACATCACCGCCATGCCCGCCGCCGGTGACTGGATGAAGGATGCCATCATCATGCTCCCCTTTACCCTCACCTCCATCCTCTTTATCCAGAGCCTGAGCCCCATGGTGATCTCCTACCGCTCGCGGGAAAAGTCGCTGGAAGTGGCCCGCTTCAAGGCGATGCGCGCCATGAATATCGCCTTCGGCATCCTGTTTGTGGTGGTGTTCTTCTACGCGGTTTCCTTTACCCTGGCCATGGGCCACGATCAGGCGGTCAAAGCCTCCGAGGAGAATATCTCCGCACTGGCGATGGTGGCGCAGGGGATGCCCGGCCAGACCCTCAAGCTCCTGAGCCTCACCCTCAACATCTTCGCGGTGATGACCGCCTACTTCGGCGTTTACCTCGGTTTCCGTGAAGCCTGTCAGGGTCTGGCGATGAACCTGCTGCGCCGGGTTCTGCCGGAAAACCGCATCAACAAAGGATTGGTAGGCAAAGGGATCATGGTGTTCACCGTCATGCTCTCCTGGGGTGCCATCGTGCTCAACGCCCCGGTGCTGAGCTTCACCTCCATCTGCAGCCCCATCTTCGGCATGGTGGGTTGCCTCATCCCGGCCTATCTGGTCTATCAGGTACCGGCGCTGCACAAGTACAAGGGCACCTCCCTCTACATCATCATCGTCACCGGCCTACTGCTCTGTGTCTCGCCCTTCCTGGCGTTCAACTGATCGGTTTCCCCTTATCGACCGCGGGTCACCTTCGGGTGGCCCGTTTTCTTTTGGCTCGGCTGACGGCACCCCGCCCGGAAGTAAAAAGCCAAGGGGATCACAACTTGCAACCGGCCATCACCCAAGGGAGGCCGCTCGGAGTACTATTCAGGCAACACGAATCACGCCCGCACTCAGGTATCGAGGCTTAACATGAAATGGATTTTCAACCCCGCCATCCGGCTGGGCAATCAGCTCTCCTTCAAATACAAATTCCTGCTCTGGTCCTGTCTGATGCTGCTGCCACTGGCGTACAGCATGACCAATCTGCTGGGGCGGCTGCAGGATGACAACGTCCAGGCCAACCGCGAGCTGGCGGGAGTGGTCAATCTCGCCCCCGTGCCCGCTATCGAGCAAGCCCTGCTCACCCATCGCAATCTGGTAACCCGTCATGCCTATGAAGTGGATCCGGTCGGTGATGATCAGGTCAAGGCAGCCGCACAAGCCGTTGATCAGAGCCTGCAAGCCTTTGCCGACACCCGCCAGAACAACCCCTCCTTTGAGGTGATCCAGCAGGGCTGGGCCGCCCTGCAGAGTGAAGCGGGCAAGCTGGAAGTGGAGCAGAGCAACCTGCGCCACGACAAGCTGTTGACCGAGGTGCGCCACCTCTACAAGCACATTACCGCTGCCAGCAGCCTTATTCAGGATCCGGCGCTCGGTACCTACTACATGGTGATCCTCGCCAGCGAGCGGTTGCCGCAGCTGCGCGACCTGCTGGCTCAGGTGCGGGATCGTGCCGCCACCATCGCCGATTTCGGCCTGTTTCAGGCCGAGGGCTACAGCGGCCTGCGTTTTCGTCTTGACCTGATCAGCGCCACTCTGCAAGAGCTGGAGGCCGATCTGACCCTGCTATACCAGATGGAACCGGCCTACCGCGCCGAGCTGGGTCAGCAGACCGATGCTCTGATACAGCTGGTGCGTCAGGGGGTCGAGACCATGGAAAACAAGATGATGAAGGATCAGCTGGTGCAGCTCTCCACCAAGGAGGTGCAAGCGCTGGGGGATAAAATGGACGAGGCCATCACCGCGCTGGCAGGCCAGGTACGCCAGCGGCTGGAGGCCGACTTACATCAGCGGCTGACCGCCAACCAGCGCCACTTCTGGTGGGTCACCGCGCCGCTGACCATCAGCTTGCTGCTCTACCTCTACCTGATGATCGGCGCCTATCTCTCCCTGCGCGACACCGTAGGGCGGGTGCGTGATATTGCCGCTCGGGTCAACGCCCAGGATCTCAGCCAGCATATCGAGATCGTCGGTCAGGACGAGCTGGCCGCCATCAGCCGGGATTACAACGTGACCCTGGAGACCCTGCGCACCCTGATGCTGCGAGTGCGTGAAAATGGCGTCACCGTGGTGGAGAGCGCCACCGAGATCGAAGCGCGTACCTGCCGCTCACAGGAGGTGATCGCCGATCAGCAAGGGGGGACCCATCAGGTCGCCACCGCCATCAAGGAGCTGGCCGCCACCTCACAAGACATGGCGGGCAACGCCCTGCAAGCCGCCCGCATGACCCAGGAGGCGCAGAACGTGGTCGGTCAGGGCGAGGATGTGGTGGAACGAACCATCAAGGCAATCGACCATATCAACCGCGAGGTGCTGCGTACCGCCGACACCATAGGCCAGCTGGAACAGCAGTGCAGCCAGATTGGCGGCGTCATCAGCGTGATCCGCAGCATCGCCGAACAGACCAACCTGCTGGCCCTCAACGCTGCCATCGAAGCGGCCCGGGCTGGTGAGCAGGGTCGCGGCTTTGCGGTGGTGGCCGACGAGGTGCGGTCTCTTGCCAACCGCACCCAGGGGGCTACCGTCGAGATCCAGCAGATGATTGAACAGCTGCAATCCGGCGCCCGCGCCTCGGTCACCGCCATGTCGGCGGCCAGCCATGAAGCGCAGGAGGGGGTCGGGCTGGCGCAGGAGGCAAAACAGGCTTTCGGCGCCATCACCGAGAAGGTGGATCGGATGGTCGATACCAACGCCATCATCGCCAGCGCCATCGAGCAGCAGGGCGCAGTGGTCAACGAGATCGAACGCAACGTGGTGCGCATCTCCGATGGCAGTGACGAGGCGCTGCAAGTGGCCAGCGCCGCCCGCGATGCCGCCCGCCAGATCCACCAGCTCACCGAACAGCTGCGCGCCATGGTACAGAGCTTCGTGCTGTAACAGAGCGCTGACAAGCCGGGCTCAACGTGAGCCCGGCATTATCCCGGTCTCGCCCCTGCCCACAATATCTCGGTTGTTCGGATCATCCAGAAAATCTCTGCGACCCACTTGCCGGGCAAACGCCAACAAAGTAGTCTCGAACGAAAACAAAATGCGGCATTCCCGACACGCACTGTCTGCGACGTCGAGGGAAACGAAGCCACCTGCGAGCCACAGATTAAAACCAGCGTCACGTCATTTATCACCCGCTTCAAGCGAGGATTCACCCATGGCCAGATACCAGTTTTTTACCATTCCGGCGTCCAATCGGCAGCAATACACCTTTATCGACATGGCATCTCCGACCTTTCTGAGTGAAAAGGCGGCACTGCTGACCCAAGGATTCGAGGTGGAGGAGGACTTTATTGACGCGACCACTCCACGGGAGGCCGTCGAGAAGTACCAATCCAATTTTCTCTATGTGGCGGATGAGATAGGCAAGTCCGATAGCAGCTACGCCGCGGCCATCGCCATGCTGGAGCTAGGCAAGGGGCTATTTGGCAAAAAAACTCGCTGAGATAAGCTGCAGCGATGAAGAGTGGTGGCCATCGTGGCAACGTGCCCGATGGCCATATGGCAAGACATCAATTCGGTAAGTCAGAAGCGCCCCAGCTGCTGGAGCATCTCGATCAGCTCCTCTTCGCTGCTCGGCTCATAGGCCAGCTGAAGGCTCGGGGCAGCGCCCCCCATCAGCATGTAGACGTTGGTGCTGCAGTGGTCGTAGTGATACCACTTACCGTCGATACAGACGTCGGTATAGCATCTCGGGTCCCTTTTCAGTTCCATATGCACATCCTTTTGTTACATTCCATCAACATCAATCTTGACCGTAAAATAACCACCGAGGTTCAAGCTTGATGCAGATCAATGGAAGCGGCTGAAAGGGATAGATATCTGCCAGATCTGTGGCTTGCGGATGCCCCGAGCCATCATAGGTTATCCAAATGAAGATGGACCGAGCGCACCGTCATATCGCCGGATGGCCCCCGGTAACAAAAACGGCGCCCGCAGGCGCCGTTTTTGATTTTCCCTCAAAAGCGAGGGGCAAACAGAAGGCTTATTCGTCTTCCAGATAGGCGTAGCCTTGCAGGCCCAGCTCCAGCTCGTCGAGCAGGGCTTTGCGAGTGGCATCGTCCAGAGCCGGGTGGGCAGCGATCCGCTGGTAGTTTTCGCGGATCACGGACGGGTCGATGTTGACGTAACGCAGCAGCTGGTCGACGGTGTCGCCACGCACCACGTTGCGAATGTCCATCTTGCCCTCTTCGTCCAGCCACACTTCCGCGCAGTGGGTGTCACCGAACAGGTTGTGCAGATCGCCGAGGATCTCCTGATAGGCACCGACCAGGAAGAAGCCGACGTGGCACTCTTCGTTCTCGCCGTAGACCGGCATCGGCAGGGTGCTCTCGACCCCCAGACCGTCGACATAGTGCTCGACCTGACCGTCGGAGTCACAGGTGATATCCATCAGGATACCGCGACGGCTAAGCGGACGATCGAGACCGGCCAGCGGCATCACCGGGAATACCTGACCGATACCCCAGGCATCCGGCAGGGACTGGAACAGGGAGAAGTTGGCAAAGCACTTGTCCGCCAGCTTTTCACTCAGCTCGTCAGCCAGCGCACGGTGGTTGCGGTTGACCGGGTTGAGCATCTCTTTGAGCGCCAGACAGGTGTTCTGGTGCAGCATCTCGGCCCAGGCACGCTGTTCAAGGTTCAAGAGGCCCATGGTGTACTGGGTATTCACGTCACCCAGATCTGCCACCGAGTCATGGAAGATCTCCAGCAGGGAGGGATCTTCGCTGCGCAGATCCAGCCAGCCTTTCCACATGTTCTGCAGAATGGTCGGCGCATCTTCGTCCGGCGCGCTGATGTCGTTCATCTCCACCCCTTCGGCACCAATGATATTGGTGACCAGCACGGCGTGGTGGGCAGTCAGGGCACGGCCAGACTCGCTGATGATGGTCGGGTGCGGCAGATCGAACTCGCGGCAGACATCGCCGATACCCCATACCACGTTGTTGGCGTACTCGGAGAGGCTGTAGTTGGCGGAGCAGTGGCTCTGGGAACGGGTTCCCTCGTAGTCCACCCCCAGGCCGCCGCCGACGTCCACGACTTCGATGTTGGCACCGAGGCGACGCAGTTCAGCGTAGAAACGGCCGCACTCGCGGATGCCGCCCTGAATGTCGCGGATATTGGCGATCTGGGAACCCAGATGGAAGTGCAGCAGTTGCAGGCAATCCAGCTTGCCCAGCCCGCGCAGACGCTCGATCAGCGCCAGGATCTGGGAGGCGGAGAGACCAAATTTGGACATGGAGCCACCGCTCGATTCCCACATGCCGGAGCCGGTGGAGGCGAGCTTGGCACGCACCCCGATGTTGGGCTTGATGTTGAGACGAGCTGACTCGTCCAGCACCATTTCCAGTTCGGAGGGCTTCTCCACCACGATGTAGACCTTGTGGCCCATCAGGTTGCCCAAGAGGGCGTGGCGGATATATTCGCGGTCTTTGTAACCGTTGCAGACGATCACCGAGCCTTGCTCATGGTGATGGGACAGCACGGCCAGCAGTTCCGGTTTGGAACCAGCTTCCAGGCCAAGCCGGGGCTTGTCGCTGTAGGACTGGCTGATGGTCTCGATGACACGACGCTGCTGGTTTACCTTGATCGGGTAAACGCAGAGGTAGTCCCCTTCATAGCCAGACTTCTCGATGGCCTGACCAAAGGCGTTGAACAGCGCATCGACCCGACTCTTGAGGATGTCAGGGAAGCGCAGCAACACGGGGGTGGTCAGCCCGGACTGACGCAACTGTTCGATGGCGTCAGAGAGCACGATATGCGCGTCAGGGCGTGATTTGTCGGGGGCGACGGTCACATGACCGGCGTCATTGATATTGAAAAAACCCGCACCCCAGTAGGGAACGTTGTAGACCTTCAAGGAGTCCTTGCTGGACCAGTTAGTCATGGGCTATGCCTCGCAAATGAGCGACCCAAAGTCGCCTTCGTTACCCTCAATCACATCCAGACCATCTAGTGCAGAGTACGGCGAGCGCTGCCATCACGAGACGCAGCCACCCAAACCAGCGCTTTGCACATCGCGGCAAGCCAGAGGCTGCCTGGTGGATCTTGGGGAAGTAACGAGTCTTGATGTGGGGCTGGTGGCTTTACATCAAGCTCAACGGTATGCGGTGCCACTATGCCGTAGCGCCGCGGTACTTTGATGACAGACGACATCAGCCACGCCGTCAGTTCATCATTCGGCAGCGATCCCGACAGAAGGAGAGGGTTCCAAGGAAGAGAAGCGAAGGCGCCAGCACGCATGCGTGTTGATAGACGACAACAACCACAGCCCACCTCACCGTCAGTGACCGCCCATGACAAGGGAAGATGATGAGCCGGTGGCCCACTCGGTCAAATGAAGGATGAGAGTCTGTTGTTCTCCCTGATACCGGAGCCTAACCGGTATTAAAGAAACCATTCCCCAGCAGTGTCTGTCGTTTCTGCGTGCCTCGCCCTATAGGCGTATGATCGGTCGGGTTTCTGGCGGCTCTGCCTGCTTCAGGGTTGCCCTTGGATCGGCGCGGAGTGTACACACTTACCGCGGGCAGTGACAATAAAAAATAGTGTTCAAAATCCCCTTTTAATGAGTCGATCAAATCTTGCTGGCGGGCAGGCGGGCTCTGGGATGGCGCAGGTTATGCGACAGCCCGGTTTCCCCTTGAAAAGTGTGTGAAAACGCCACAATTGGGCTGACGCCTTGCTGTGCGGTGGCTGAGGGGAATTTGGCCGCCACCGCCAGCGCCTAAATATCGCAATAAATGCCACATTTATGCGATCTCCCTCCCGGACGTTGCGTCGCACGCCGCACCTCACCCGCTCTCCCCTTGCGTCAAAAAATGGGAAAAACCTGCGCTGACGCAATGAGTGCCCCGCACGGATTGGCCACAATGGCCGCTCACAATCGGTTAGAGGCTGACTAATGGATACCCTGCTTGAGCGTTTTCTGCGTTACGTAACTTTTCATACCCGCTCCGATGAGACCAATCCAGCCTGCCCGAGCAGCGAAGGCCAGCTGATCTTTGCCCGTGCCCTGCAAGAAGAGATGAAGTCGCTAGGGCTGACCCGAGTCACCCTGGATGAGCACGGCTACCTCACCGGCTGCCTGCCAGGCAACCAGCCGGACGCCCCCGCCATCGGCCTGATTGCCCACATGGATACCGCCGACTACGAGGCGGAACACGTAGTACCGCAAATCATCGAGAACTATCAGGGCGGCGATATCTGTCTTGGCAAGGGTGACGAGGTGCTCGCCATCCGTGACTACCGCTTCCTGAAAAACTACCTGGGTCAGGATCTCATCACCACCGACGGCACTACCCTTCTCGGCGCCGACGACAAGGCGGGTATCGCCGAGATCCTCACCGCCATCGACCACCTGCAGGCGCACCCCGAGATCCCCCGCGGCGATATCTGGGTCGGCTTTACTCCGGATGAGGAGATCGGCCGCGGCGCCAACCTGTTTCCGCTGGAGAGATTCCCGGTCAAGTGGGCCTATACCGTGGATGGCGGCGAACTGGGCGAGCTGGAGTATGAAAATTTCAACGCCGCCAGCGCCACGGTTCGTTTTATCGGCAATAACGTCCACCCCGGCACCGCCAAGGGGAGCATGATCAACAGCCAAACCCTGGCCGCCCGCTTCCACGCCGCCATGCCAGCCGACGAGACCCCGGAGTGCACCGACGGGTATGAGGGCTTCTTCCATCTGGCCCAGATGAGCGGCACCGTGGAGGAGAGCACCCTGCACTACATCATCCGTGACTTCGACGACGAGCACTTCGCCGCGCGCAAAGCCGAGATGCAGAACCGGGTGGCCGCCCTGCAGGCCGAGTATCCGAAGGCCCGCATCGAGCTGACCCTGACCGACAGCTACCGTAACATGCGCAGCCAGATCGAGCCGCACATGCATATCGTCGAGCTCGCCAAGGCCGCCATGGAGGCCGCCGACGTGGTGCCGAAGATCAAGCCCATTCGCGGCGGTACCGATGGCGCCCGTCTCTCCTTTATGGGTCTGCCCTGCCCCAACCTCTTCACCGGAGGCCACAACTTCCACGGCAAGCACGAGTTCATCCCGCTGCAATCCATGGAGAAATCGGTCGCCACCCTGGTGGAGCTGGTGCGCCTCACCGCGGCTTGGCGCGGCTAATCGAGTCGCTATCCTTACCACGACCACCGAGGGGGGGAGCCGGTTAACCGGCTCCCCCCTTGCTATCTGGCCATCACCCATCAAGAAAGGGAAACCGGGGAGGGTCGCTCAGGAGCAACTGGCCGCCGCTGCCATCAAATTGTCATCCCGCTGACATGTCGCGGGAACAGTGTCACATCATGCTGGGAGCAACGGATCGCCGGAGCCCCCCAGATGTTCACTATCGATACCCTGCTGACCCAGCACTTCCCCCGCCTGCTTGGCTACCCCCTGCTCACCCCGCTGTTAAAGCGGCTGCTGGGCTGGCTGCTCAACGAACGTGCCTTTGCCGACTTTGCCGCCCGCTACCCGCACCTGCGCGGCCTCGACTTTGTCGAGCAGGCGCTGACCCAGCTCGATTTCGACTATCGGGTCAGCGAGGCGCAGCTGGAGCATATTCCCGCCAGCGGCCGGGTCATTCTAGTCGCCAACCACCCCATCGGCTCGCTGGACGGACTAGCGCTGCTGCAACTGCTCGGCCGCATCCGCCCCGATGTGAAGATCGTCGCCAACCAGCTGCTGGCCCAGCTCGCGCCGCTGCGCCCTTTGCTATTGCCGGTGGACAATATGGAGGGCAAGACCGATCGACAGGCCATCCTCGCCATGAACGAACACCTCGCCCATGAAGGGGCACTGGTGATCTTCCCCGCAGGCGAAGTCTCGCGGCTTGGCCTCAAGGGGGTGAAAGATGGCCCCTGGCAGGCAGGCTTTATCAAGCTGGCCCAGCGCACCCGCACCCCGCTGGTGCCCATCCATCTGGGAGGGCGCAACAGCCTCTGGTTCTATCTCGCCTCCTGGCTCAACAAGCCCGCCTCCGCCCTATTGCTGGTGCGCCAGCTGTTTCGCCAGCAGGGGCAGACCCTGCCGGTGACCATAGGAGCGCGCATTCCGCTCGGCAGTTTTCAGGAGCTGCCCGCCAAGACGGCGGCGCGGCTGGTGCGCAACCACCTCTACCGGATTGGCCGTGGCAAGGCGGGACGGCTGCAGACCGAGGCCCCCATCGCCCTGCCGGGGGATCGCCGCCAGCTCAAACAGGCCATCGAAAGCTGCGAACAGCTCGGCACCACCCCGGATGGTCAGGGGATCTACCTCTACCGCCGCCACGAACTGAGCCACTCGGTGATCCTGCGCGAGCTGGGGCGACTGCGGGAGATCGCCTTTCGCGCAGTGGGGGAAGGGTCTGGCAAGCGGCGGGATCTCGATGGTTTTGACAACGACTATCACCACCTGATCCTCTGGGATCCGGCCCGACTCGACATTATCGGCGCCTACCGCTTTGCCCCGGTGGCGGAGCTGCTGGCCAGCAAGGGGAAGGATGGCCTCTACAGCCACACCCTGTTCGGCTTTGAGGATAAGTTGCTGCCCCGGCTGGAGCAGGCCATCGAGCTTGGCCGCAGCTTTATCCAGCCCGCCTACTGGGGCAAGCGGGGGCTCGATTATCTCTGGTTCGGCATCGGTGCCTATCTGGCCCGCTATCCCCGCTACCGCTACCTGTTTGGCCCGGTGTCGCTCTCCGGCAGCCTGCCGCCGGCGGCCAAGGATCTGCTGGTGAGCTTCTACCGCCAGCACTTTGCCCCCGAGCTGGCGCTGGCCCCCTCCCGCCGTCCCTACCCCGAGACGCAGCCTCTGTTCGAAGGGGTGGATTACGGCGCCGCTCTCAAAGCACTCAAGGCCCGTCTCGACAATCTGGGCTGCGCCATCCCCACCCTCTACAAGCAGTACTCCGAGCTGTGCGAGCCGGGCGGGGTGCAATTTATGGACTTTGGTATCGACCCCGACTTCAACCACTGCATCGACGGGCTGGTGTGGGTCGATGTGAGCCGCATCAAGCCCCACAAGCGGGCCCGCTATATCGGCAGTCATCTGGCCGAGCCGCGCTCATAGCCCTGCAGGCGCCAGGCAAACAGCCAAAGGCAAAAAAGGAGAGAGAGGCCATCGCCTCCCTCTCCTTTAGCTCTCATGCTCAGCACCTTTTCGAGGCGCTCGGCCCATCTGGCGTTACTCGGCCGCCTTGCGATCCGAGTGGCCGAGATCCCGCTCAGGGGCGATAACATCGCGCACCCGCTGCTTGATCTCCTTGGCCTCGGGGAAGCCGTCATCGACCACCCGATCCCACACCTGCACCCCGTTCACCAGAATGCGGAACTCCCCCTTGCTGGCCGGCACCAGCGCCACCTCCCCCAGATCGCTGTCAAAGGTGGAAAGCAGCTCCTGCGCCAGCCAGGCGGCGCGCAGCATCCAGCGACAGAGGGTGCAGTAGCGGATTTCGATGCGGGGTTTGCTGATCAGGGTTTCAGACTCGGTCATGAGTGACTCCATAAAAAAAGCGGCCAATGGCGGGAAATGGCGTACCGCCACCCAATGGCCAATCCCGGTTCGGTCAAATCAGCGCTGATCAACCCCATGAAAATCGGCCAGCCAATGGCGGGCAATGGTACGCATCGCCGATTCTGGCAGCTCGAACAGGCCGGGAGCAAGAGGGCCTGCCGCCAGCATCCGGATCCCTTCCATGATCTCCGCCAGCACCAGATAGACATATTCGCCAATCACGGCGCCATGGACGAAGTTGACCGCCTCGCCCCGGTTGAGCAGGTAGATCTGGGTACCATCCGGCCGGTTGAGGGCCAGCACATGGGGGCACACCTCTTCGCTCGGCCACGGCAACTGGGCCAGCGAGAAGGCAAACTCGTCATCGGCCGAGGTGACCGAGGCGACCATGGTGCCGGGGCGCAGCGCCTGCAGATCCGCCAAATCCAGCGAGCCGTTGCCGGTAGAGCAGATCACCAGCTCGGCGCGGCTCAAGGCTTCAGCCTTGGTGATCAAGCGAAAACCGTGAGAGAGCGCTTCGACCTGTCGCAGCACATCTGTTTCCACCAGCCCGAGATGAAGATTGCGACAGCGCAGGTCGCGGGCGATGCTGCGCCCCACCTTGCCATAGCCAAACAGCACGGCTTCGCAGACGTTGAAAGTACGGTTGAGATTACGAGCCAGCGACTCCGCGGAGTAGACCACGCTCAAACCAATCTGGATATCCTCGGCCTGCTTGAGGGGACTGCGTGCCACCGACACCACCGGGGTCGCCAGCACCTCCTGCTCATAGCGTTGATGGCCGTTCTCGGTCATCTCCACCACCCCGAGGAAACGGGGGCCGAAGTATTCACTCAAGATCACCTGGGTTTTGGCAAAGTAACCGCCAATATCGAGGATCAGCAACCGCTCGTGGGGGGCCACCAGCGGCGCAATCTGCTGGATGAGGCTGTCGGGTTCATTGGTCCAGCGTCGGTTGAGGGGCAGCACCGGATAGTGCTGGGATACCCACTCCAGGGTCGGGCAGTGTACCGATTTCGGTTTGGGCAAAATGGCACCAATCCGTCCAATCTGACCGAGAGCGTCGATAAAACGGGGGCGATCGGGAAGCAGGTGAGTGACCAGCAGAATGCAGAGACCATCGATACGTCCCTGTCCGGTGAAATGGCGAAAAAACAGATGCTCAGATCCTTGACTGCGCAACTGTGGCCTCCTTATGTGCCGCAAAGCAGGCAAACAGAACCCGGCGCGGCCGGGTTCTGTGTGTGTCCAAATAAAATGAAAATCCTTTTTATCTGAAACACATAGGGGGCTCAATCATTATCTGCCAAGAGTATGAGCAGGTATGCAAAAATGGCGCCATTTGACCATTTTCCACACAAGTATCAGTACAAAGAAGCAGCAGGCCAGACCCACCATAGGCTGAGCCCGGTTCCCGCGGCAGCGAGCAGGATCAGCCCACTCCAACGCACTGGCCAGGGTTTGTCACGTAACGCCCACTCCAGCAGCGGCAGCAACCAGACCGGCAGCAACACCACCAGCGGCACCTCCACATATTGCCAGGCCAGCATCTGGACGAAGGCGAGGGCCAGCGCCAGACCGGCGGGTGCTACCTTGATGTCAACAAAGGTGGCAAGCAGGGCGCGAAAACCGGCGAAAGCGGCCAGCGCACCGGCCAGCTGGGCAATCAGCAGACTGCCATCGATGCCGATCACCAGTGCCAACCAGATAAAGCCGAGGGCAAACCCGAGCCCTTCGCGGCTGTCACAGCGCAAGGTGCTCCAGCCAAACCAGAGGATGGCGGGCAGTAGCGCCAGCCAGATCCCGGGTTCGCTCGCCAGTACCGAGGCCAATCCCTGCCACCACACCAGCGCACTGAACACCGCAAAGAGCAGCTGTGAACCGCGCAGATCGTTCACCTGAGCCGCAATGGCGGGCACCAGCAGGGTCAGCGGCAGCCACTGCCACGCCTTGGCCGGAATACCATAGAGACCGCCGAGCAATGAGCCCACCAGCCAGAGCGCCAGCGCGCCCCACAGATAACCCAGTCGCGGCCAGCGCCACGATAGCAAAGCGGCTCCCAGAGGAGCCGCCAGGGTTTGCAGCAGAAGTTCCGCGCCCATTACTTGCGCACGCCTTCGACAAACAGGTTGATGTTCATCTCGTCCGGAATGCCGGGCAGCATGTAGCTCACGCCAAAGTCACTGCGCTTGATGGTGGTGGAGGCGTTGAAGCCGCTGCGGTAGCCGCCCCAGGGATCCTTGCCCTCACCGATCTTGACCAGATCGAAGGCCACTTCCTTGGAGACACCGTGCAGAGTCAGGGTCCCTTTCAGCACGCCTTTATCCTTGGTGCCCTCGTAAGCGGAGCTGACGAAGGTCATCTTGGGATACTGCTTCACGTCGAGGAAGTCCGGACTGCGCAGGTGCTTGTCGCGGGCCTCGTGATTGGAGTCGACGCTGGCGGCATCCACTTCAAAGCTCGCCTTGGCGGCCGCCGGGTTGGCGTCATCCATGCTGAAGGTGCCGCTGAAGGTGTTGAAGCGACCCACCAGCTCGGAGAAGCCCAGGTGACCCACCTTGAACTGCACCGTGGTGTGCGCCGCATCCACATCGTAATCCGCCGCCATCAGAGGGGTAGCCATAAACAGGCAGGAGGCCAGCAGAGCCTTGGTCATTTTCATCCGTTCGTTCCTTCATCTTGGGGTTCACATCAGTGGTTAAAATGCTAACCTCGTTCTGAAGATGAATAATCAGTGATTTATTAAATTCATTATTTACTGAGGATGGAAAATGGACCAGATCGCCGCCATGCGTACCTTTATCAAGGTGGTGGAGTGCCAGAGCTTTACCAGGGCTGCCAACCAGCTCGGCATCTCGGTCGCCATGGCCTCCAAGCTAATGCAGCAGCTGGAGGAGTCCCTCGCCACCCGGCTGCTGTCGCGCACCACCCGTCAGGTCAATCCCACCGAAGCGGGCCAGTTCTACTACCAGCGCTCCCTCGCCCTGCTGGCGGAGCTGGAAGAGACCCACAGCCAGCTGACCCACCACAACCAGCAGCCGAACGGCACCCTCAAGCTCTCGGTGCCGATGGATTTTGGCTATCTGCACCTATCCCCCGCCCTGCCGCTGTTTCGCCAGCGCTTCCCCGATCTCAAGCTCGATATCGAGTACAGCGACCGGCGGGTCGCGCTGGTGGAAGAGGGGTTCGATCTGGCGCTGCGGATCGGCCACCTCAGCGACTCCTCGCTGGTGGCGCGCCAGCTTGCCACCATTCGGGTCGAGCTTTGCGCCAGCCCCGCCTATCTGGCACGCAAGGGCAGACCGGAAAAACCCGAGAATCTCAAACAGCACGACTGTCTGATCTACACCCTGACCCAGCCGGAGTGGCACTTCAAACGGGGAAGCGAGCAGCAGAGCATCCGGCCACAGGGGCCGCTGCGGGCCAACAACGGGGTGGCGCTGACCCGCGCCGCTTGTGATGATCAGGGCATCATATTGCAGCCCACCTTTATCGTGGGGGAGGCGCTGCGGTCAGGGCAGCTGGTCAGCCTGCTGCCAGAGTGGGACAAGGGAGAGGTGGGACTTTATGCGGTCTATCCGCACCGCCGCTTCGTCTCGGCCAAGGTGCGCTGCTTTATCGAGTTCGTGCAGGAGCGCTATCTCGCCCCGCAACAGTGGGATAAGCCGTGATGATTGCCAGAGCAGAGGATACGGCCTGACTGTCCGGCCTGCTGGTCCGGCTTGAAACCTAACGCTGGCCAGGGGCCGCGGCAGGAACCAGCTTCGCCAGCAAACGCTCCTGCTCGAGACTCAACTGCCAGCGCGGCAGCCGGGTGCGGATCACCGACAACTGCGGTTCACTGAGGGCATAGGGGAGCGCCACCTCAAGCTCGGGGCAGTCAAACATGGCGGCCAGCTGCAGGATCAGAATGAGGTTTGCCTCGTCGGTCTTGTGCTTGTTGACCCGTTTGCGGATCTCGTGGCGCAGCTGGGTTTCGGGGTCCTGGGTCATCGCCTGCCAGCCGAAACCGAACAGCGGCACCAGCGCGCTGACAATCCCCAGCGCCGTCATCGGCTGCTTGGGGGGATGATAGAGTTCGTTGAGATCCAGCAGAACAGGATTCTGACGAACCTCACCCCCACCAAATAAAATCGTTTTCGTCATTGGATTACCCGTTATATTCCACTAGACTGCGCCGCATATTTTACCCCGATATGCCAACGAGGTGCTGATGCTAAGCGATATCGAGATCTCCCGCCAGTCCCCCCGTCTCTCAATCCACGCGCTGGCAGAACGCCTCGCCATCCCCCAGCACCTGCTCAGCCCCCATGGTTACTACAAAGGCAAGCTCAGCCTCGACCTGCTCACGTCTCAGCCCAAACAGCGCGGCAAGCTGGTACTGGTGAGCGCCATCACCCCTACCCCGCTCGGTGAAGGGAAAACGGTGACCACCCTTGGCCTCTCCATGGGGCTCAACCATATCGGCCAGCACAGCATCGCCACTATCCGCCAGCCGAGCCTCGGCCCGGTATTCGGGGTCAAGGGGGGCGCTGCCGGTGGCGGCCACGCCCAGGTGGTGCCGATGGAGGAGATGAACCTCCACCTTACCGGCGATTTTCACGCTCTGACGGCGGCTCACAATCTGGCGGCTGCAGCCCTCGATGCCCGCCTGTTCCATGAGCGTAAACTCGGCGACCAGTTCACCGCCAAAACCGGCCTGCCGCGGCTCGATATCGATGCCGATAACATCCTCTGGCCGCGCACCCTCGACATGAATGATCGCGCCTTGCGCCACCTCACCATCGGTCAGGGTGGGGCAGCCGATGGGGTGGAACGCGGCGATCGCTTCGTCATCACCGCCGCCTCCGAGCTGATGGCCATTCTGGCGCTGGCAAGCGATCTGAAAGACCTGCGCCAGCGCATCGGCCGCATCCAGCTGGCCCGCGATATCCACGGCAAGCCCATTACCGCCGAACAGTTGGAAGTAGCAGGCGCCATGACGGTACTGCTCAAAGATGCGCTGCAACCAACCCTGATGCAAACCACCGAGCAGACGCCGGTGCTGGTGCACGCTGGCCCCTTTGCCAATATCGCCCACGGCAACTCCTCGGTGATCGCCGATCGCATCGCCCTTGGCCTGACCGACTATGTGGTGACCGAGGCGGGTTTTGGCTCCGACATGGGGCTGGAGAAGTTCTTCAACATCAAGAGCCGCCAATCCGGTATTACCCCCGCCTGCGTGGTGCTGGTGGCAACGGTGCGCGGCCTCAAGGCCAACAGCGGCCTGCTCGATATCCGCCCGGGCCAGCCGCTGCCAGCCAGCCTGCAAGGGGAAGATCTGCCGACCCTCAAGCAGGGCTGCGCCAACCTCGCTTGGCATATCCGGAACGCCCGCCGCTACGGGGTGCCGGTGGTGGTCGCCATCAACCGCTTCCCCACCGACAGCGAGGCCGAACTGGCGCTGCTGGCCCATGAAGCGCAGCAAGCCGGTGCCTGTGGCGCGGCCATATCCAACTCCTTCACTCAGGGTGGTGCCGGTGCCAGCGAGCTGGCCCGCGCCGTGGTGGCCGCCTGCGAGCAACCCGGCAAGGTGAAACTGCTCTACCCCGACGAGGCGAGCCTCGACGCCAAACTGACGACCCTGGTGGAGTGCGGCTACGGCGGCCGCGGAGTGCAGCTCTCCGACAGAGCGCGCCAGCAGCTGGCCCAACTCTCTGCCGAAGGATGGGATCACTTGCCCATCTGCGTGGCCAAGACGCCGCTCTCCATCAGCCATGACCCCGCCCTCAAAGGGGTGCCGACCGATTTCGAGGTGCCCATCGACGAGGTGAAGCTCTGCGCCGGTGCCGGCTTCGTCTATGCACTGGCGGGCCCCATCATGACCATGCCGGGCCTTGGCAGCCTGCCGGCCTATCGCCATATCGATATCGATGAGAACGGCGAGATAGTCGGCCTGAGCTGAGCCCTTCCACAACGCCAGAAACAACAAGGCCCCGCCAATTGCGGGGCCTTCTGTTATCCATGCATCAACCCTTAGAGGGTGAAGCGCTGGGTCATATGGTGCAGGGTGTTGGCCAGCTTGCTCAGCTCGACGCAAGCCTGGGCGATCTGATGAGCGCCCTGGGCATTCTCGTCAGCGGCATTGTGAATGTTGACGATGCTGCGGTTGAGCTCTTCGGTCACCGCGTTCTGCTCTTCGGTGGCGGTGGCGATCAAAGTGTTCATGTCGGTGATGCGCACCACGGCACCGTTGATGGTCTCGATACTGGTACCGGCATCCCGTGCCAGACCGACACTCTCCTGCATCTGGTGACGGCTCAGCTGCATGGCGTTGCCCGCCTCGGCGGCGCGGCTCTGCAGCAGCTCGATCATCTTGCTGATCTCGGCGGTGGAGTCCTGGGTACGCTGGGCCAATGAACGCACTTCATCCGCAACGACCGCAAAACCACGGCCCTGCTCACCGGCACGGGCCGCTTCGATGGCAGCGTTAAGGGCCAGCAGGTTGGTCTGACCGGCGATATCGCGGATCACATCCAGCACCACGCTGATATTGGCGCTATCGGCCTCCAGCTGCTGCACCACTGTGCCCGCCTGTTCAATCTTGACCGACACCTCTTCGATGCTGGCAATGGAGCTGCGTACCACTTCGCTGCCAGCAGCAGAGGTGCGCGAGGCATCCTTGGCGGCGCTCATGGCATCCGTGGTGTTGCGGGCCACTTCGTTGACGGTGGACTGCATCTCGTTCATGGCGGTCGCCACCTGGGAGACTTCGTTCTGCTGGATGGCCATGCCGCTGGCAGACTGGCTGGAGATGGCGCTCACCTCCTCCACTGCGCTGCTGAGTTGGCTCACGGAGCCGGCGATCTCGCTCACTAGATCGGAGAGGGAACCCTGCATCCGGTTGATGGCGGAGCCCAGCTGACCCAGTTCGTCGCGGTTGAAGCGGCTGTCACGGATCCACTGCTGCAGTTCGCCCTGCCCCAGATCGCCATTGGCAATGCGCTGGGCCTGACGGGCCAGCATGATCAGCGGGTCGCGAATTTGGCGGGTCAGTACCACGGAGAGCACCACCACTAGGATCAGACCGAGCACCAGTGCGATGGTGACGCTCAGGTTGGCGGATTGGTAAGAGGCGACAATGTCACTGCGGGATTCAGACGCATAACCATGGTTAATCTGGATCAGGGAGGCCACTGACTTGCTCAGCGCGGTATAAAGGGGAACCCCCTCCTCAAGGAAGATGCGTTGGGCTTCGGCAAGCTGATCGCTGTCTTGCAGTTGTTTGACTCGCTGGTGCAGGGCGACGTAACGATCCCAGTCAGATTTCACCGTATCGAAGGTACGGCGCTCCGCCACATCCTCAGGCCAGATCGTCTTGTCATGGGCAATCAGCTGCTGCGCGATCGAGTTAAGCTGTTGACTGGCAATATTCCGATATTCAGCCCTTTTCAGCGGCTCGGCGGCCACCACGAAATAACCCAGCTCATAACGACGCAGCTCACCGAGAGAATCCCCGATCGCGCTGGTGCGATTGACCGCTGGCAAGATGCTGTCGGTAAACCGGATGGCAACATCATTCATGTTGCCAAACTGGACAAGGGCAAAACCGCCGATAAAGGCGACCATCAAACCGAGCACGGCAAAGCCGGCGGTGAGTTTTTTACCTATGGTCATGGTACTGGTATTCATGGGATATCCTGGTGGTCGTTAAATTCGTAGCACTCGTCCGGTTCACGCCCTCCTGGCATGAACTATCTGGCCACCTGTTCAGTGGCGCACCATCCAACCTTGATGAATATCTCTGAATTCCATGAGCGGCAGCGAGAGCCGTGAGGGGGCGCTAGAGTAACCGGATTGTGATGGTTCGGAAAGAGTCTGTCCGGTTACTTTTTGTAAGGTGAAAACGAGGGATTTATCGTGCTCGATTAAATATACTGCTCAGATGAATAAATCGAAAAAATACATAACGTTTGCATAAGGCAAGCCGCACGGGCCAAGCCGTTGCAGGCCACCACTCTGATCCGGAACCAATGAAAAACGCCAGCAATGGCTGCTGGCGTCTCGTTTATTCAGCGTGGCGGTTACAAAACAACCGCCATCTTATCCACGCAGGCCGCCCAGAAATTCGGCCCGGGTATCGGGCTGGGTCTTGAACACCCCGCCGAGGGAGGTGGTGGTGGTATAGGAAGTCGAATCCATCACCCCGCGCGCCTTGACGCAGTAGTGGGTCGCCCGGATGCTGATGGCCACGTCCTTGGTACCGAGCAGGGTCTGCAGCGCCAGCAGGATCTGCTGGGTCAGTCTCTCCTGCACCTGGGGACGACGGGCGAAGAACTGCACGATACGGTTGATCTTCGACAGGCCAATCACCTTGCCGCGAGGGATATAGGCCACATGGGCCATGCCGTCGATGGTGACGAAGTGGTGTTCGCAGGTGCTGGTGAGGCTGATGTCCCGCACCATGATCATTTCGTCCACCTGCATCTTGTTCTCGATCACCGTCACCTTGGGGAAGGTGGAATAATCGAGGCCTGAGAAGATCTCGTTGACGTACATCTTGGCGATGCGGTGCGGTGTCTCGGCCAGACTGTCATCGGCCAGATCCAGCCCCAGCGTCTCCATGATGGAGCGCATATGGCCTTCGATCTTCTCCCGCTTCTGCTGGCTGTTCAGCTCGTTGGTGACCAGGGGGGTTTCCAGTCCCTGGGCTTCGAGGGCAGCCCTGACCAGCAAGGCTTCCGGACTTAAGGTTGTCATTATCTTCTCTCCCACGCTCAGGGACTGTGAGGGCAGCTCATCAAGCAACCCCTTATGTTGTGGCGGCGTACAGGGCCGACGGTATCGCTGTAATGGCCCCCACTCGGGATGTGACGGCCATCTGTTATGGCGGCATAGTAAACGGCCATTGCCGCCAAGATTCAAGTCAACTTGTGCGTCACCTCATACTTTATGGCCATCTCACCCCGTTTCAGCGCCGATTACCCCGAGAATCCTTGAGATAACCTGCCCATCCCCGGGGATTTTTGTGATAATCCCGCCTTCAATCATAGAAAGAGGTCATGACGATGGGATTTGATACCAGCGGACTACTCCCCTTAAGCGATGCCCTGCAAGGGATGCTGGAACAACTCGCCTGCTGCTGCGACAGCGAGCAACTGCCCCTGCCAGAGGCCCTTGGCCGGGTTCTTGCCAGCGACATCGCCTCTCCCCTCGCCGTGCCCCCCTTCGACAACTCCGCTATGGACGGTTACGCCGTGCGCCTTTCGGATCTCGCCAGCGGCACCCCGCTCATCATGGCGGGCAAGGCGTTTGCCGGTCAGCCCTATCAGGGCGAGTGGCCCGCCGGCCACTGCGTGCGGATCATGACCGGCGCCCCGGTTCCCGCAGGCACAGATGCGGTGGTGATGCAGGAAGAAACGCAGGCCGACGGCGATCGGATCACTTTTCTGGCACAACCCGAACCGGGCCAGAATATCCGCCGCGCCGGCAGCGATATCGGCAAGGGCGCCTGCGTGCTGCCAGCCGGTACTCGCCTCACCCCGCGCGAAATGCCACTGCTGGCCTCCCTCGGCATCGCGACCGTGCCGGTACGCCGACCGCTGAAAGTGGCCATCTTCAGCACCGGCGATGAGCTCAAACCGGTCGGTACCCCGCTCGCCCACGGCGATATCTATGACTCCAACCGCTATGGCGTGCGGGCCATGCTGGCGCGCATGGGCTGCGACTGCCTCGACCTTGGCATCATCCCCGACGATCCGGCCCAGCTGCGCGCCGCCTTTATCCGCGCCGATGAAGAGGCCGATGTACTCATCACCACCGGCGGTGTCTCGGTAGGGGAAGCGGATTTCACCAAACAACTGCTGGACGAGCTCGGCGAGATTGGCTTCTGGAAGCTGGCCATCAAGCCGGGCAAGCCATTTGCCTTCGGCCGCCTGCCCCACGCCTGGTTCTTCGGCCTGCCGGGCAACCCCGTCTCCGCCATGGTCACCTTCGATCAGCTGGTGCAACCGGCGCTGGCCAAGCTGGCGGGCCAGCACTTCGAGCGCCCGCTCCAGCTGCAAGCCATTGCGGCCGAGCCACTCAAAAAGAGCCCGGGCCGACTCGACTTCCAGCGCGGCATCATGAGCCAAGGGCCAAACGGCCTCGAGGTGCGCAGCACCGGCTCGCAGGACTCCGCCGTGTTCAGCTCCCTGTCGCGAGCCAACTGCTACATCGTTCTTGAACGGGAACGGGGCCGCGTCGCCGCGGGCGAGACGGTCACCGTCGAACCCTTCGGGGGATTGCTGCTGTGAGCGAGATCCTGAGCGACGCCGAACTGCTGCGTTACAACCGCCAGATCATCCTCAAATCCTTCGACTTCGAGGGGCAGGAGGCGCTCAAACAGGCCCGTGTGCTGGTGATCGGTGCCGGTGGCCTTGGTTGCGCCGCCAGCCAGTATCTGGCGGTAGCCGGAGTTGGCCAGCTCACCCTGGTCGATTTCGACAAGGTGGAGCTATCCAATCTGCAGCGTCAGGTGTTGCACAACGATGAGCGCATTGGCCACTACAAGGTGGACTCTGCCGCCCAGTCGCTGCGAGCCCTCAATCCCTGGCTCAACGTCGAGACCCACGCTGCCGTGGCCGATGAGGCGCTGCTCGATACCCAGCTGCCCCGACATCAGTTGGTGCTCGATTGCACCGACAACCTGGCCATTCGCAACCTGCTCAACCAAAAGGCACGCCAGCATGGCGTGCCACTGGTCAGCGGCGCCGCCATCCGGCTGGAGGGACAGCTGTGCAGCTTCACCTGGCAGGAAGATGAGCCCTGCTACGCCTGCCTCAGCGCCCTGTTTGGCGAGCAGGCCCTCACCTGTGTCGAGGCGGGAGTGCTCGCTCCCGTGGTGGGGCTGGTGGGCAGCCTGCAAGCACTGGAAGCTATCAAACTCTTGGCAGGCATGGGCAAAAGCTACAGCGGCCGTCTGCTGATGATCGACAGCCTAAGCGGCACTTTCCGCGAGATGAAGCTGCCCAAGCGCCCCGACTGCCCCGTCTGCTCCCATCCTTGACGCAAACGGGATCAAAAAAGCCGAACCCTGTGGTTCGGCTTTTTGGTACCTGCACCTAACAACCCCTTCCTCAATGGGTCGTGAGGATCCGTTGCAACAGGTGATTAAAGCCCGAGGGATCTTCCGCGGGCCAGGCGTGGTGACCGTTGGGGGTGTGGATGGTGGCGTTGGGCAGGGCGGCAAACTGCTCTACCCGTTTGGCCAGCGGCAGGTAGTCGTGACTGGTGGAGATGATGGCCACCGGCTGCCAGATGGCGCCGAGCCGGGCACGTACCGACCAGCCCGGTAGCGCCTCCAGCAGCGCCTTGTAGGTTTTCTTTTTATTGCGCACGAAACGCAGCCGGAAGGTATGGCGCACCTGCGCCAGATCCGGGCCCGGGAAGAGCTCGCGTCCCAGCCACCAGGCGAGCGGGCGCATGCCAAACCAGCGCAGCCACTTGAGGCGCTGGGCGTAACGCTCCTGCTCTTTGGGGGTCTCCAGCAGAAACTCGCTAAAACCGTTGACCAGCACCAGTCCCTGCACCTTGTGGGGCAGTTGCAGCGCCAGCTCCAGCGCGACCATGGCCCCCAGCGACAATCCCACCACCCAGGCGGGTTCTGGCTGTGCATCGAGCCAGTTCACCACATCGTCTGCCAGGGTCGCCACATCGAACGGCCCCTCCTGCATGCTCTGGCCGTGGCCGCGCAAGTCCAGCGCCACCACCCGGTAGTGCTCGGAAAACCGTTCGATCTGCGCCTGCCAGTCGAGGCTGGAGGAGCCCAGCCCATGCAGCAGCAACAGCAAGGGGCCCTCCCCCGCACTGCGCAGGGCAAGACCGTTGAATTTCATCACCTGATTGCGGCGCATCAGTGTATTGCCTCTCGACTCATCACCTGAACCATCTCTTGTTGTTATGTCACCCGTGGTTATCCTGCCACGGCACGGCGCCCAATCAGCCTTCGCTGACCAGACTCACCGCCTTGATATAAGCGTAGATCTGCTGATCCGGCGCCAGCGCCAGCCGCCTGGCTGAGCGGCTGGTGATCCGGGCCAGCAGTATCTGCTGACCCAGCGCCAACTGCAACAGGGTCTGGCCGGGGCGCACCTCGCGCACCGCCAGCAGACGGGTGACGAGACAGTTGGAGAGACTGGAGTGCTCGATGGGGGCTGTGGCAATCACCACATCGCGCCCGGCCACCTTGATCTGCAAGGGGCCACTCTCGTCCGGCACATGGTTCATGGTGACCCGCAACTGCTGCTCACCAAGCTGTAGGGTCGCCATCTGTTCGTCGTCATCGTAGTGGGCCAAGGTCGCATCCAGCATCACCCCGGCATCGTCGCGACTGGCGAGTGACAGGTCGGTACGGGCGAAAATCTCGCTCGGCCTGCCTTGCGCCTCCACCCTGCCACTTTCCAGCAGCACCAGCTGATCGCAGAGCAAACTCACCTCCTCCATGGCGTGGCTGACGAAGATCATCGGGATGCCGCTCTCCTGCTGCAACCCCTTGAGCACATGGGCCTGATGGATGCGGCTGCGCCGATCGAGCGCCGAGAAAGGCTCATCGAGCAGCAGCAGATCAGGCTCGGCCAGCAGCGCCCGCCCCAGCGCTACCCGCTGGCGTTGACCGCCAGAGAGGGCATGGGCAGGCTGTCCCAGCAGATCGGCAAAACCGAGCCGAGCCGCCAGCGCTTCGGGCTGCCAGCGCCCTCGCCCCTTGCGGGCCGCCAGTTGCAGATTGCCGAGCACCGTCAGATGGAGGAAGAGCCGCGCGTCCTGAAACACCAGCCCGATCCGGCGCGCTTCGGGCAGCAGTTGAGCATACTCCCGATCGCGCCACCGCAAGCGATCCCCGCTTCGGCGATCGAGCCCAGCGATGATGCGCAGCAGTGTGCTCTTGCCGCAGCCGGAGGGGCCGAACAGGCCGAGGATCCCCCCCAGCTCGAGGGTCAGAGCGCAATCGAGGGTAAAGGAGCCAAACTCGCGCCGGACATGGAGGTTCAGGGCATGGCGGTGCGGCACGTTCACAGGCGGCATAGTGGCGGGCTGGTTCATCCAAACACTCTCCGCTGTCGGCGCTGCAGCACCCCGTAGACCAGCACCAGCATCACCAGCGAGAAGGCCATCAGGCCACCCGCCAGATAGTGGGCTTGTCGGTAATCCATCGCCTCCACATGATCAAACAGGGCGATGGAGAGCACTTGGGTCTCGCCGGGGATATTGCCGCCAATCATCAGCACCACGCCAAACTCCCCCAGGGTGTGGGCAAAGCCCAGCGCTGCCGCCATCACGAAGCTGGGCAGGGTCATCGGCAAGATGATGTGGAAGAAGCGCTCCAGCGGGCCGAGCCCCAGGGTCGCAGCAGCTTCCAGCTCCTTGTTGCCCATGTTGACGAAGGCGGAGGTGAGCGGCTGCACCACGAACGGCAGCGAATAGAGGATGGAGGCAAACAGCAGGCCGAGAAAGCTGAAGGCGAGCGGGGCGCCAAAGGTGTCGCGCCACCAGGCGCCGAAACCATATTCGGGGGAGAAGGCCAGCAGCAGATAGAAACCGAGCACCGTTGGCGGCAGCACCAGCGGCAGCGCCACCAGCGCCTCCACCAGCGGCCGCAGCCGGTTCTGACTGCGCGACAGCCACCAGGCCAGCGGCGGTGCCAGCAACAGCAAAATCGCTGTGGTGCAGGCCGCAAGCTTCAGGGTGAGCCAGACCGCCAGCAGATCCCCTTCACTCATTGCCGACCTCCCGGTTGATAAATGCCCCCAACGGCATGGTCTCTATCCTCATTGCAAAGAGTGGCCGACCCGAAGGCAGACCACTCAGGGTATCGCATCAGGCCCATCCCCTTATTGGGGCAAGGCGTAACCCGCAGCCTTGATCTGCGCCTGACCCGGCCCCTTGAGCCAGGCCACCAGCGCCTCGACCGCGGCGCCTTTTTTCAATACCAGCCCCTGCTGCTCGATGGGGGGATAGAAGCTCGCAGGCACTGCCCAGGCTTCACCAGTCTTGCCCGCTTCCACCAGATTGGCCCAAGCGACAAAGCCCAGCTCGGCATTGCCGGTGTCGACAAATTGCCAGGTCTGGCCGATGTTGGCGCCGGTCAGCAACCGGTACTGCTTGGGATCGATTTTGAGATGGGTGAGGGTCGCCATGGCGGCAGCACCATAGGGAGCAGTGCGGGCATTGGCGATGGCGAGGTTGCCTTTCCAACTGCGCAGGGTCGCCTCGTCAGGGGCCGGCCCCCCCTTCTTCCACAGCCCCAGCTGGCCGATGGCGTAGGTGAAGCGATCGCTCCCCTTGCCCTCTTTTTCCAGCTTCTCGGGGGTCGCCGCATCGGCGGAGAGGAAGAGGTCGAACGGTGCGCCGTGACTGATCTGGGTGTAGAGCACTCCGGTGGCGGCAGACGAGATGGCCAGGGTGTGGCCGGTCTTGGCGGTAAACTCCTTGCCAATACGATCTATGGTGCCCTTGAAGTTGGCCGCCACGGCCACTTTAACTTCATCAGCCTGCACGGCACCGGTATGCAAGGTGGCGGCGCAGACGCCTACGATGACAACAGATAACAGCGGTTTCATTCCCTTTCTCCTGATGGGGCCCGCACATCCGCGCCCCTTGGCGGGGCCGTGGTTCCCGTTGAACCTGCGCCCCTCGTGATGAACAGCTCAGGCTTGCCAGCGGGCAGCGGCGGCGTTGTCGCGATCAAGCGCCTCGACCCAGCGTTGCACACCCTCGGCGGTCAGCTCTTTTTTCCAGAACGGCGCCCGGGTTTTCAAGAAATCCATGATGAAGTGACAGGCATCAAAGGCGGCGTCGCGGTGGGCACTGCTCACCGCCACCAGCACGATCTGATCGCCAAGCCACAGCTCGCCGATACGATGAATGAGGGTACACTCCTGCAGCGGCCAGCGGCGGCGGGCCTCCTGCACGATATCGGCCAGCGCCTTCTCGGTCATACCAGGGTAGTGCTCGAGGGCCAGCCCCTTCACCTCCTCCCCCTGATTGAAGTCGCGCACCTTGCCAACAAAAGTGACGATGGCGCCACTGTCGGCGCGGGTGGCGAGGCGGGCATATTCGTCCGCCAGCGAGAAATCTTCCCGCTGCACCAGAATGCGATCGGTCATGATTGCCTCGCTCATCCTTAACCTCCGGTCACCGGCGGGAAGAAGGCCACCTCATCGCCATCGTTGATGGGGGTATCGAGGGGCACCAGGGTCTGGTTGACCGCCACCAGCAGTTTGCCAGCCTCGAGAGCCAACGCCCACTTGTCGCCGCGTTCACAGAGCGCCGCGCGCAGTTGTTCGGCAGTGGCATAGTCGCACGGCAGGCTCAGCTCATCACAGGCAATCAGCTCTCTTACTTGCGCAAAAAACAGTACCTTGATCATGCTTGCTCCCCGCTATTTGACCCCAGCTGAAAATGGCCGGACTTGCCGCCCTTTTTCTCTACCAGCCGCACCTGTTCGATCACCATGTCCTTTTGCACCGCCTTGCACATGTCGTAGATGGTCAGCGCCGCTACCGACGCGGCGGTCAGGGCCTCCATCTCCACCCCGGTCTTGCCGGAGAGCTTGCAGAGGGTGCGGATATGCACCTTGTGCTGCTCGGCCAGCGGCACTATCTCCACCTCGACTTTGGTCAAGGCCAGCGGATGGCAGAGGGGGATAAGATCAGAGGTCTTCTTGGCGGCCATGATGCCAGCGATGCGGGCGGTGGCGAACACGTCACCCTTGTGGTGCTGGCCGCTCAGGATCAGCGCCAGCGTCTCGGGGGCCATGGCAACAAACGCCTCGGCGCGGGCTTCGCGCTCGGTCACCTGCTTGTCGGTCACATCCACCATATGGGCTTCGCCGCTCTGGTTCAGATGCGTCAGGTTGGGCTGGGTCTGCTTGGTATCTGTCTGGTTCATCGTTTGCTCTCAGAGGTGGGAGACAAAGTTGCACGGCTTGGTGCGGGCATCGAGCTGATCGCGGATCAGTTGCTCCCAACCCAGCTGACAGGCGCCGGTGGAGCCCGGCAGACAGCAGATCAGGGTGCGATTGGCGAGTCCCGCCAGCGCACGGCTCTGCATGGCGGAGCCTTTAATCTCGGCAAAAGAGAGTTGACGGAACATCTCGCCAAAACCCTGTACGGTGCGCTCGAACAGCACACCGACCGCTTCCGGTACCCGGTTCTGTTCATTGAAGCCGGTACCGCCGTTAATCAGCACCACCTGCACCCCTTCATCGGCGATCCACTCGCTCACCTGGGCTCGAATGCGAAACAGGTTGTCCGGGCAGAGCGCCCGATCGGCCAGCAGATGGCCCGCGTCGGTAAGGGCCGAGACCAGATAGTCGCCCGAGCTGTCATCGGCGGCAGTGCGGCTGTCGGAAACCGTCAGCACGGCGATCTTGAGGGGAATAAATGCGTTGTGTTTCTGTCCCATCGGGCAGCTCCTTGTGGCTATGGGCCGTCAACGAGGCAGGAAGAGAAGGGGTATGAGAGGCCAGCTGTCAGAGCACAAAAACGGACGCAGACAGGGGTGACCAACTTGCTCAAGCGTGTGACGGCGGGCTGATTCTATCAAAGGTTTCACGAGATATGGGATTTAAAAGACACACAAATCTGATGCTTGTCCCATATATGAACAAAACGCAGGCCGGGCAAACCCGGCCTGTCGTCGCAGGATCAGAACCCTTTCACCCCGGTCATGTCGGGCAGCTGGTGCGCAATCCCCTTGTGACAGTCGATGCAGGTACTTTCACCACTGGCCAGATTGGTAGAGTGCATCTTGGCGGCACGCTGCCCCTGCAGGGAGAAGTCCATGTACTCGAAGTTGTGGCAGTTGCGGCACTCGCGCGAATCGGTCTCTTTCATTCGTTGCCACTCCCGCTCCGCCATCTCGCGCCGGTGCGACTCGAACTTCTCACGGGTATCCACCTTGCCGGTGATCATGCCCCACAGCTCCTTGGAGGCCTGCACCTTGCGGATGATCTTGTAGGTCCACTCATGGGGCACGTGGCAATCCGGGCAGCTGGCCCGCACGCCGGAGCGGTTGGCGTAGTGGATGGTGTCGCGATACTCCTCGAACACGTTGTCCTTCATCTCGTGACAGCTGGTGCAGAAGGCCTCGGTGTTGGATGCTTCCATGGCGGTGTTGAAACCACCCCAGAAAATCACGCCACCGAAGAAGCCCATCAGCAAGATGACCCAGAGAGCCGCCTTCGATGGTGACTTGAAGGTGGTCCACAGACGCTGGATAAAGCCGGGTAATTTCATCTATGGATTCCTCAGTTCAGCGCTTCAACCGGTTTAAAGGTATTTTCCACCAGCGGCTTGGCATCCGCTTGCGGCACATGGCACTGCAGGCAGAAGTAGCGACGCGGCGACACTTCACCCAGGGTCAGGCCGTCGCGGGTCTCGAAGTGAGTCGGACTGATCTTGGGGGCCTTCATGGCGCTGGCATTCTTGAAGCTGTGGCAAGCCAGGCACTTGTTGACCTTGGTGTCCACCTCATAGTTGCG
Organism: Aeromonas sp. 600948; assembly: GCF_049174875.1. Classification (NCBI taxonomy): domain Bacteria; kingdom Pseudomonadati; phylum Pseudomonadota; class Gammaproteobacteria; order Aeromonadales; family Aeromonadaceae; genus Aeromonas; species Aeromonas sp. 600948. The sequence continues at coordinate 53,169 of NZ_JAAKTY010000003.1, read as the reverse complement.
AATGTCGTGGGGGATCAGCGGCGGCTGATGCATGTACTGGCGATCGTAGGGCGCGCCATCCTTGCGGAAGTTTTTCAGGGGCGCGGCGGTGGCATCGGTCACCAGATCGGTGGCGCCACGCTCGGACTTGAGGCCACCGGTACTGTTGGTGATCTCGGGTGCCGCTGCCATCAAGGATCCCGCCATCAGGCAGGCCAGCATTGCTCCAATCAGCTTTTTCATTATTTGTTCTCCGACGTTTTTTCTGCCTTGACGGCAAAACCTACAGTGATTTCAAAAACTTGTTCCGCGCAGACATCGATGCAGCGGCCACAGTTGGTACACTCCTGAGCCGCAATCAAGGGCCCGTGACCGCGCTTGGCACCGTGAACAGGCCCGCGCAGGATGGGACGCTCCGGGCAGACCGCATAACAATCCATGCAGTTGTTGCACCGCTCGCGCCCCTTGGCAGAAATCTTGATAAATCCGACCCGGTTGACCAAGGCATAGAAGGCCCCCACCGGACAGAGATGACCGCACCAGCCCCGCTCAACCACGAAGAGATCGAACAGGAATAGCGCCGCCAGCAGAGCCCAGCCCGCCCCCATGCCAAACAGCAGACCGCGCATGGCGAGCGACACCGGATTGACCAGCTCCCACGCCATCACGCCGACCACCGCTGGCACCACCAGCACCATGGCCAGCAGCCAGTAGCGGGTCGCACGGCTGAACTGACCATTGCCCTTGAGACCAAGTCGCCCCCTGAGCCAGGCCGCCGCATCCGTGATGAGGTTGACCGGACAGACCCAGGAGCAGAACACTCGCCCCCCAACCAGCCAGTAACCGGCCAGCACAATGGCAGCCCCCAGCCAGAGAGTGGTGATGGGCCAGTGACCCGCCGCCAGCGACTGCAACAGCGTGAGGGGATCGGTCAGCGGCACCGTCTCCAGCAACAGCGAGCTGGAGAGGTTGCCCTTGAGGATCCAGATGCCCGCCAGCGGCCCCAGCAAAAACAGCCCGAGCACACTGAGCTGACTCAGCCGACGCAACAGCAGGAAGCGGTGGGCGCGCCACCACCCCAGCTTGATGCGAGCCTCTTCCCCCGGATAACGACTCATAACCCCTCCGGTTTGCGGGTGGGCAGGGTGAGTCTGTCGCCGATGAGCGACTTGTTCCCCGCCTTGGCCTTCTCTTCCCAGCCGAGCCGGTAGTGATGACCCAGCTCCCCCTTGGCGAGCTGGCGTGGCACCACCTTGATGGCCGCCTCCTCCAGCACGCAGGCGTGCTCGCACTTGCCACAGCCGGTACAAATATCGCTGTGCACCGTGGGCAGGAACATGGCGTGTTTGCCGGTACGCTGGTTATGCTGCAGCTCAAGAGTGATCGCCTTGTCAATCAGCGGGCAGACCCGATAACAGACATCGCAGCGCAGCCCCAGATAGTTGAGACAGGTCTCGTGATCGATGAGCACTGCTACCCCCATCCGGGCCTGATCGATGTCGGTCATCTGCTGATCCAGCGCCCCGCTCGGGCAGGCCACCACGCAAGGGATGTCATCACACATCTCGCAGGGCACGGCACGCGCCTTGAAATAGGGGGTGCCAGTGGTCACAGGGTCAAACAGCCGGGCGAGCTTGAGAGTGTCGTAGGGGCACGCCTCGACGCAGAGCCCGCAACGCACGCAGGCGCCGAGAAACTCTGCTTCATCGAGGGCGGCGGGCGGACGCAGCGCCTGGGCAGGCACAGCTTGTGCCTGCTGGCGGGCCACGCCACCGAGCCCCACGCCAAGCAGGCCCACACCGCAGGCCCCCTTGGCCATGTCGGCCAGAAACTGGCGACGACTACGACTCATCTCGCACTCCCCCGCCTTAAGCCTTCATCACCTTGACGGCGCACTTCTTGTAATCGGTCTCTTTCGAGAGCGGATCGGTGGCGTCCAGGGTCAGCTTGTTGACCAGCTGGCTCGCATCAAAGAAGGGCATGAAGACCAGTCCTTTCGGCGGACGGTTGCGACCACGGGTCTCGACCCGGGTCTTCACCTCGCCACGGCGGGAGGAGACGATCACCTCTTCACCACGACGCACGCCGCGAGCCTTGGCATCGTCCGGGTGCATGAAGAGCACCGCATCCGGGAAGGCGCGATAGAGCTCGGGCACCCGACGGGTCATGGTGCCGGTGTGCCAGTGCTCCAGCACGCGGCCGGTGGAGAGCCACAGATCGTACTCTTTATCGGGCGACTCGGCGGCGGGCTCGAACGGCAGGGCGAAGATGACCGCCTTGCCATCGGGCTTGCCATAAAAACGTACCCCCTCGCCCGCTTTCACATAGGGGTCGAACCCTTCGCGATAGCGCCACAGGGTCTCTTTGCCATCTACCACAGGCCAGCGCAGACCACGGGCTTCGTGGTACTGATCGAACGGTGCCAGATCGTGACCGTGGCCACGACCGAAGGTGGCGTACTCCTCGAACAAGCCCTTCTGAACGTAGAACCCGAAGTGTTCGGCTTCGTCGTTCAGCATCCCCTTACTCTGCTCTTTCGGGAACTGGTTGACCTGACCGTTGGCATAGAGCACATCGAACAGGGTTTTGCCCTTCACTTCCGGCATCTTGGCAATCAGCTCAGCCGGCCACACTTCCTCAACCTTGAAGCGCTTGGAGAACTCCATCAGCTGCCACAAGTCGGACTTGGCCCCTTCCGGCGCTTTCACCTGCTGGTGCCAGAACTGGGTGCGGCGCTCGGCGTTGCCGTAGGCCCCCTCTTTCTCCACCCACATGGCGGTAGGCAGAATGAGGTCAGCGGCCTGGGCTGTGACGGTCGGGTACGGGTCGGAGACCACGATGAAGTTGCGCGGATCGCGATAGCCAGGCAGGCGATCGGTATTCATGTTGGGGCCGGCCTGCATGTTGTTGTTACACATCACCCAGTAGGCGTTGAGCTTGCCATCTTTGAGCATGCGATCCTGCAGCACGGCGTGGAAACCCACCTTGTCGGGAATGGTCCCCTCCGGCAGTTTCCAGATCTGCTCGGCAATGGCGCGGTGCTTGGGCTCGGTCACCACCATGTCGGCAGGCAGACGGTGGGCAAAGGTACCCACTTCACGCGCGGTGCCACAGGCAGAGGGCTGGCCGGTCAGTGAGAAAGGACCATTACCCGGCTCGGAGATCTTGCCGGTCAGCAGGTGGATGTTGTAGCAGAGGTTGTTGGCCCAGACGCCACGGGTATGCTGGTTGAAACCCATGGTCCAGTAAGAGACCACCTTCTTGCCCGGGTCGGCATAGAGCTTGGCCAGCTTTTCCAGCTTCTCTTTGGAGACGCCGGAGAGCTTGGAGACCGACTCCACATCGTAATCCGCCACGAACTTGGCAAACTCCTCGAAGCTCATCGGAGTGGCATCGCCGCTGTCCGGGTTCTTCGCTTTCTGCTGCAGCGGATCAGTCGGGCGCAGGCCGTAACCGATGTCGGTGACCCCCTTCTTGAACACGGTGTGCTTGTTGACGAAGTCCCAGTTCACCTTGTCGTTCTGGATGATGTAGTTGGCGACATAGTTGAGGATCGCCAGATCGGTCTGCGGGGTGAACACCATGCCGTTGTCCGCCAGCTCGAAGCTGCGGTGCTCGAAGGTCGAGAGCACGTGCACCTGCACATCCGGATTGGAGAGACGGCGATCGGACATCCGCGACCAGAGGATGGGGTGCATCTCGGCCATGTTGGAGCCCCACAGCACGAATGCATCGGCCTGCTCGATATCGTCGTAGCAACCCATCGGCTCGTCCATGCCGAAGGTACGCATAAAGCCGACGACCGCAGAGGCCATACAGTGACGAGCATTGGGGTCAATGTTGTTGGAGCGGAAACCGGCCTTCATCAGCTTGGCGGCAGCGTAGCCTTCCCAGACGGTCCACTGGCCGGAGCCGAACATGCCGACAGCGGTCGGCCCCTTCTCTTTCAGGGTCGCCTTGAACTTCTCGGCCATGATGTCGAACGCCTGCTCCCAGCTGATGGGGGCGAAGTCGCCATCCTTGTCGAACTGGCCGTTCTTCATCCGCAGCATCGGCTGGGTGAGGCGATCCTGGCCATACATGATCTTGGAGAGGAAGTAGCCCTTGATGCAGTTGAGGCCACGGTTGACCGGCGCATCGGGGTCGCCCTGAGTCGCTACAACCCGACCATCCTGAGAGCCCACCAGCACAGAGCAGCCGGTACCACAGAAGCGGCAGGGAGCCTTATCCCAATGGATGGCAGTCTTGTCGGTACTGGTGATGAGATTGGCTGCCAGCGTGGGGGCACTGACACCGGCCACGGCTGCGGCAGCTGCCACCGCGTTGGCCTTCATAAAGTCGCGTCGACTCAGCTTCATGGCATATCCTCACATTGCTTATCGCGTAATAGTTGTCGAATCTGTCGAACGGGAGCCAGCCATCAGCGGTAGAGGGCACGCCCGGCATCCCATCACTCTTTTCAGTGATCGCCCAGTTCATCGAACTGGTGGTAAATCAGGGCGGCTGAGAGCACACCCGGCATCGCCTGTATCGCATCAATGGCCGCCATAATCGGCCGCTGACTCGGACCTTCCAGGGTCACGATCAGCTTGCCCTCGTCACTGACGGCGTGGATCTCGGCCCCTTCAAGGGCGCCAATCTGCTCGGCGAGCAGATGGCGCAAGGGGGGCTGGGTCAGCACCACCAGACTCGATACATGGAACTCCTGATCCATTGTGGCTTCTGTGTCACACGGCTTCTGACTCATTCTGACTCCTGCTTGAGGGTGGACTGGCTCGCACCACCGGATGGGGCGGCTCGCCCATCGACCTTGATGCTGCCAACCGGACAATCCTGCACACAGGCGCCGCAGCCATTACAGCGATCCGGCTCCACCGTCGGGGTGGGCACGCGCCCCAGCACCGGAATAAAGCGAATGGCATTGGGCTCGCAGCTGTCCTGACAGCGCTGGCAGAACACCTGACCATTGGCCAGACAGTTGGCTTCGATATGGGCCTTATAGTGCCAGGGGGACTCGCTGGTCAGGCGAAACAGGGGCACCTTGCAGACCGTGACGCACTCGGTGCAGAAGGTGCACTCGCCACGCTGGAAATCGACCACCGGAAAACCGCCCTCGCCATTCACCAGGATCTGCTCCGGACAGGCGGCCAGACAATCCCCGCAGCGGGTGCAGTCGGCGACAAATGCCGACCAGTTGACTGACCAGGGCAACTGCACCGGCGGTTCGGCAGTTCTCAGCCGCCCCCGGAACAGGCCGCGGCGGGCAAGATCGATCTCATCCGGCATGTTGACTCCTGTTCTGGTGAAAAAGGGGACAGTGCGAGTCCATGATTGGCATTCTTGATACCAATTATAAGAGTGGGTGTATATTGCGGCCCTGACAAGGTAAGGGATATACCACCAGGGAGATAAACAGGGGGGATTCTTGCGCCAGATCAAAGCCTTGCAGCGCAATAAAAAAGGAGGTATCGGTTAAAATACCTCCATGTGAGGATTGCTATTTAATCGTTGGCGATTTTTGCGGTTATCCGCCGATCGAGGCGAGATGAGGGGTGATACCGGCATTGCCCTCATGGAGACGATGGGTGGCACTCTTGCCCGCCAGTGCCGCGCGAATGCGCTGTTGCAGCTCATCAGATTGCCCATCTGCGCCGAGCAGATCCCGCAGGTCGATGCCGTTGTCGCCAAACAGGCACAGATGCAGCTTCCCCAGCGAGGAGACCCGCAGCCGGTTGCAACCGGCACAGAAATCCTTGCTGTAGGGCATGATGAGCCCCACTCCACCCTGCGATTCCGGATGCATGAATACCTGCGCCGGACCGTCATCCGTGCCCCGCAACTGCTGCACCCAGCCGCTCTCCAGCAAGCGCTGTTTGATCTGCTCCCCGCTGACATGGTGGTCACGAAACAGGGTATCCATCTCGCCGGTCTGCATCAGCTCGATAAAGCGCAGCTCGATGGGCTTGTGCCTGATCCAGCCCAGAAAGGCATCAAGCTGGCAGTCGTTGAGCCCCTTGAGCAGCACAGCATTGATCTTCACCGATTTGAAACCGGCGGCCAGTGCTGCTTCGATCCCCTCCATCACCTCGGCCAGCTTGTTCTCACCGGTGATCTGATGAAACTGGCGCGGGTCGAGACTGTCGACACTGACATTCAGCGCGTTGAGTCCGGCATCAAACCACTCCTGGGCCCGCTCCTTCAGGCGATAGCCGTTGGTGGTCATAGCGACCTTCTCGATACCCGGGGTGGTGGCAATCACCTTGACGATCTCGGTGAAATCGCGGCGCAGGGAGGGCTCGCCCCCCGTGATGCGCACCTTGCGGGTGCCCATGGCGGCAAAACCGCTGACCACGCGGCGGATCTCGTCAATCGAGAGAAAGGGTTGACGCCCCGCTTTGTGACCTTCCGGGGGGCGATAGCCGTCAGGCAGGCAATAGGTGCAACGGAAATTGCACACATCGGTCACTGACAGACGCAAATAGTAAAAACGACGGGAAAAACCATCTTCAAGTGGCAACATAAACACCTTTCCAAATACGGGAGGCCAGGGCATTTCTTTCCTGACCCTTACAGCTCGAACGTCGGCTGACGGCTGGTTTCCCCCTATCGCTAGGACTTAGGCAAAACCGCTCGGAGTTCATCTAGTTTTTCGATGCTAACACAAGTTGGAGTACACTCCCACGCATCTTGCGGGGTCCTTATCACTATTCAGAGGTGCGCATCAGTATGGGAAAACGGTTCAGGGTCCATTCGGTCAGCAGTGCCATCGGGCGCGCCATGGTGTTGATCCTCTTCATGGCCAGCCTGATCGCGCTGGTCGCCATGGTCACCCTCTTCTACTCGGTACCCGATGCCAAGGCGATCAACCTCTCCGGTTCGCTGCGGATGCAGGCCTACCGGATGGCCTACGAAATCGAGCGGGGCGACAGCGTGCTGGGGCGCCTCTCCCAGTTTGAAGAGACCCTGCACGCCGAAGAGCTGCAGGAGACCCAGCGCTGGATCACTCCTGCCTCCCTGCGTCGCACCTATGGCGAGGTGCTCGGCCAGTGGCAGGTGATGCGCCAGCACATCGAGGATCGTACCCCCAGACGGTACACCGATAACACCGAGCAGTTTGTGGCGGCCATCGACAATTTCGTCAATCAGATGCAGTACCACGTGGAATTCAAGGTGCGGATGCTGGCGCTTGCGGAGGGGCTCGGCCTGCTGGCCATCATCACCATCGCCTGGTTCACGGTGCGCTTCACCCGTCAGCAGGTGGTCGCCCCCCTCAACCAGCTGGTCTACTGTGCCCGCCAGATCCAGCGGCAGGATTTCGATCTTAAGCTGCCCGCCCACGGCGAAAACGAGCTGGGGGAGCTGTCGCGCGCCTTCGTCACCATGGCCGACGAGCTGGGCAAGCTCTATCGGGAGCTGGAAAACAAGGTGGAAGAGAAAACCGCCAAGCTGCAACAGGCCAACGACACCCTCTCGTTTCTCTACTCGACCGCCCAGAAGCTGCATGCTGCCCCGCTCAGTACCCGTACCCTCATCAAACTGCTGGACCGCGCTGCCGCCCACCAGCATATCGACCATATCCGGCTGACCCGCTTCGAGCACAACGCCATGCCGGTCTACATCTCTGGGCGCACCGGCTGGCCCGGCGATCTCGATGCGGTCGCCAGCTTTTATCTGCAGATGGATGAGCAGGAGTTCGGCCGCCTCGACATCATCAGCCAACACCCCATCGATGAGCGGTTGATTAAAAACTTCACCATGCTGCTGGCTCAGGTGCTGCACAAAGACCAGACCCTGCTGCAACAGCAGCGACTGCTGCTGATGGAGGAGCGGGCGGTGATCGCCCGCGAGCTGCACGACTCGCTGGCGCAAGCCCTCTCCTATCTCAAGATCCAGTCCACCCTGCTCAAGCGCTCTTACGCCAAGGGGCAGCATGACAAGGCGCAGGAGGCGATGCAGCAGATCGACGAGGGGCTTAGCAATGCCTATACCCAGTTGCGCGAACTGCTCGGTACCTTCCGTCTCACCATTGGCGATGCCAATCTGGGGGAAGCGATCCGCGTCATGCTTGATCAACTGCAGCCTCAGACCCAGGCCGAAATCCGGTTCCATTACGGACTGGCCGACAACGACTTGGAGGCGGGCCAGCATATCCACATTTTGCAGTTGATCCGTGAGGCAGTGCTCAATGCCATCAAACATGCCAACGCGCAAGTGATTGATGTTAGCTGTGAGACCCTCGCCAGTGGTAACATTGAGGTTCAGATTTCAGATGACGGTGTCGGGATCGGACTCGCCAGCTCGGCGATCAACCATTACGGGTTGAGCATCATGAACGAGCGCGCCAGCAAACTGCACGGTCTGCTGACCATCAACGAGCAGCAACCACAAGGCACCTGCGTGCATCTGACCTTTCCCACCAGTCTAACGAGAGACGCCTGATGGACGAGATGAAATACACAGTTCTGGTCGTAGATGACCATCCCCTCATGCGCAAAGGGATTGTGCAGCTGCTGGCTCTGGAAGAGAACATGGAGGTGACCGGTGAAGCCTCCAACGGCACAGATGCCGTGGCGCTGGCCAAAGAGTCCGAGCCGGATCTGATCCTGCTCGACCTCAACATGAAGGGGCTCTCCGGCCTCGATACCCTCAAGGCGCTGCGGGCCGAAGAGATCACCTCCCGGGTGGTGATCCTCACCGTCTCCGATGCCCGTCAGGATGTGGTGGCTTTGCTTAAGGCCGGTGCCGATGGCTATCTGCTCAAGGATACCGAACCTGATCTGCTGCTGACCCAGCTGGCCGACGTGATGACGGGTAAACAGATCCTGAGCGAGCCGCTGCGCCCCTATCTCGAAAACATCTACGAGCTGGATCACCTGCAGCAGAAGCTGGAAAGCTTAACGCGTCGCGAAATGCAAATCCTGCGCGAAATTGCAAAAGGCCTCTCCAACAAACAGGTCGCCTCGGTACTCCATATCTCCGAGGGAACGGTCAAGGTTCACGTGAAGAGCCTGCTGAAGAAACTCGAGGCACAAAGCCGCGTGGAAGCGGCTGTCATGTATCTGGAGCAGCGCAACTAAGCGCCCTCAACCTCCCGAAAAGCCACCCTCCGGTGGCTTTTTTCATTCTCTGGCACAGTCGCTGCATTGTCATATTCAGCAACTACTCAATGGAGGATGGAACATGAAACTACAACCTTTGGCACTGTTCCCCTTGCCTTCCCACATACTGCCGGGCGGCAAGCTTCCTCTGCGTCTGTTCGAGCCACGCCACCTGCAGATGCTCAAGGAGTCATTCATCAACGATCAGGGCTTTGGCATCGTGATGGAAGAGTCGACCACCTCGGGACAATCCGGCCGCATTCTGCCGGTGGGCACCCGGGTCAAGGTGACCGACTTCTACACCCTCAATGATGGCCTGCTGGGTGTGACGGTGCTGGGACTGGAGCGCTTCTGCATCCACGAGATGGAAACAGACGAGATGGGCCTGCGCCGGGCCAAGGTGGAGATGCTGCCCAACTGGCCGAGCACCCACTCAGATTTCAACGACAAGCTGCTGGTCAATCGCCTGCGGGAAGTGTTCGAGCAGTATCCGGAGCTTGATGAGCTCTATCCGGACAAGCGCTTTGAAGATGCCGCCTGGCTCTGCCAGCGCTGGCTCGAGATATTGCCGATGCCGATTTATGAAAAGCAGATGCTGATTGCCAAACAAAACAGCGAAGCGGCCCGTAAATTTCTGCATCGCCTGATTTCACAATGACAAAAACAGCGTTGCAAAATGCAATTATTCCAACAATGAAAATGTGAAATTCGCATTTTGCGAGTAAGTAGGAACGCAAAACGCCATAACAAGAGAGAGCCGCTGCGCTAAACGGCCAAAATTGAACACAAAAGAGTCCTGAAAAAGTTGGCACAGATTTTTCATATAGATTGATACAACCCGATTTATCCCGTGCTCTCTTCAGTATTTGCTGAAGAACTGGTCAACCCACAAAGTTGACCATTTTTTTTATCCGCGCGTCGGCAACCGCTGACCAAAGTGACGCTGCAAACACTCTCTCAACCGTGACAAGGTGATAGGCTTGGCGAGAAAGTCATCCATCCCCTGCGCCAGACAGCACGCCTTGTCCTCCGCCATCGCATTGGCCGTCAGGGCGACGATAGGCATGGTGCATCCCAACTCACGCAAGCGTCGGGTCGCTTCCAGTCCGTCCATCAGGGGCATCCGCATATCCATCAGGATCAGATCCGGGAGCTGCTCATCCACCTGCGCCAGCGCTTCCAGACCATTGGCAGCCAGCCGAACCTTGCCCACCAGTTTTTGCAGCATCAGCGACACCACCAGCTGATTCACCGGGCTGTCCTCCACCACCAGCACATCCAGTGGCAACAGTGCCGAAGCCCCCTCCTCCCGCTGCGGCTGGCTATGGCAGGGTAGCGCCATGCCGGGCAGTTCGAACCAGAAACAGCTTCCCTTGCCCGGCTCGCTCTTCAGGTGGATCTCTCCCCCCATAAGCGTCACCAGACGCTTGCTGATGGCAAGACCGAGGCCGGTACCGGAAAAACGCCGGGTGGCCGAGTTGTCGACCTGGGAGAAGGGTTCAAACAGCAGCGCCTGATCCGCATCAGCGATCCCGATCCCGGTGTCGGAGACCGAGATCAACAGCTTCTCATCCTGCCAACCCAGATGGAGAGTGACCTCTCCCTGTTCGGTAAATTTGAGGGCGTTGTCCAGCAGATTGCCCATCACCTGGGTAAGACGCACCGGATCTCCCTGCAGCTCGGCAGGGACAGCTTCATCTACCCGATAGCTCAGTGTTATGCCCTTGCCGTCGGCACGGTTCTGCAACGGTTCGATCACGGATTGACACAACTGGATCGGTTGCAAGGTCTCGCAATGGAACACCAGGGTCTGGGACTCGATTTTAGAGAAATCGAGCACATCGTCGATGATGGTCTGCAGCAATCTGGCAGAGTGGGTGGCATGACGTAGCAACTGCTTCTGCTCGGGTGCCAGCTCGGCGTGTAGCACCAGGTCGAGCATCCCCAGCACCGCATTCATGGGGGAGCGGATCTCGTGGGTCATCATGGCAAGAAACTGGGATTTGGCACGGTTGGCCGCCTCCGCATCGTCCCGTGCCCGCGCCAGCTCCTCTTCACGATGGATCTGGTGGCTGATATCGCGTGCGGTACCGCGATATCCCGTAAAAGCCCCCCCATGATCAAAACAGGGTTCGGCACTCACCTCCATCCAGCGGGGGCCGTCGAGCATCGCAACCTGCATGCGTACAGCCCGAACCGGTTTACGCTGCTCCAATAGGTCGAGATATGCCTGTGACTCGGTACTCTGCTTGTTGCAGACATAGTCATAGAGGGTCGGCCGGGTTGCCAGCGGGGTCATCTCGTCAAGGTAACCGGGCTCGGAAGCATAGCTGAGCCGGTGTTCGGCATCGGTCTCCCAGAACCAGTCGGAGGCCATGGCGGCAAAACTGCGAAAACGGCGTTCACTGGCCTGCAGGGCCTGAGTTTTTAAATCGACCTGCTCCTGCAAGCGGGCCCGATAGGCAATGTTGACCAGCGCTTGTGAAATCAACGGACGGCAGCGCTGCATAGCCGCCTTGCTGGTCAGATCGAAGGAGCCGGCCAGTGAGTGCCGACAGAGGATAACGGCGGTAAAGCCGGGGGCCTGCAGCCCGGTCAGCATCAGGCTGGCCCAGCCCGGCTCGCTCGCCAGCGGTGCCAGCTCAGGCAACTGGAACGGGTCATAGATCACCAACGTCTCTCCGGCAATGGCACGAGCAAAGGCCGGGGTCATCAACCAGCTGCGACCGCACTGTTCCGGCTCGGTACTGAGGTGGGTGATGCCCTGTTCCCCACTCCAGGCCACCACATCCGCATGTTCAAATCCAATAAAGGGCTTGAGCACTTGAATGAGGCTCTCCAGCACCTGCTCCAGCGTTTTGGCATCAGCCAGTGTGGCCACCCCTTTCAGCAGGGTATGGGATTCATGACGATACTTGGCCTCGCGCTCGCGACAGCGCATGAGATCGACCAGGGTCGCCTGCAGTTTGTCGCCAAGGGCTTCCAATTCACTGTTGCCAATCATCTTGTATCCTGCTCTGCTCAAGCGGTCAGAAAGATCACACTCGATACCATCAGGTTGCCGTGGGCCAGCTCGCCATTGGGCAGCCGCCCCTGCTCGCCGAAGGTAAAGGGGGTGATAAAAGGGATCTTGCCGAGGCGAGCCTGGCTCTGTTCGACAAATTGGCACAACATATCACCTAGCGCCAAACGACAACCAGCACAAAAGATGATGAGAGCGCCGATAGGCTGCAATTCCACATCGACCCCATACCCTGGCTCGACGCGCATGGCATTGAGGCTGCGCTGCAACAACCCTTCCTGACTGCTGTACATCAACAGCAGACGCTCCCCTTGCACCACATCGGTAAAGAGCCGCAGCCCGCCCTGTTCGGTCACAGCTTCAGGATGGGAAAGTTTGTAGTAAGGAATACCATCCAGCGCTCCCACCTGACGGGCCAGCGGGGTGAGCGTGGTCTCCCGCAAAATCGCCCCCACCGGCCAGGGCTGCTCGCGACCGCACCAGCGGGCATAGACCTCGGCAGCAGGCTGGTGATCGATGGTGAGTACCTCCCGCCCGTTGCAGGCGGTGATCTCACCACTGAATTCGGCAGGCACATAACCGGAGTGAAACTGAAAAGCCAGCTGGCAATCGGGATAGAGCACCGCCAGACCGATGCCATCCTGAGCCACCGCCTCATCCCAGCAGAGCTGCCAGTCACCGCTGACGCTGCTATCAGCCGCGGATCCACCGACCACCGGCACCGAGGCACCGAGTTCTGCCTCGATTCCGGCCAGCAGCCCCTCCTCCTTGCCGGGACTGGCATGAAACAGGATCAGCTGGGGCAGCTCGCCCGGTCGACCACAGTCGCTCATGGCTCGGCGCAGCAACTGCCGCACATCCACCCCGTCACCGCTGGCACCGGCTACCCCGAATGCCCCTTTCTCATCGTACAGAGCAGCAACCGCCAGCCCATATCCGTCTCGGGCGTGGTGTCCCATATCGGTCATGACACCACCGCAAGAGCTGCACCCAAGCAGGCGGGTCGTCGGGAACTGGCATTTGAGCGCGTCGCGCAGTATCGCCCCCTCATGGGCTTGGGTAAAATAGAGCAACAGCAGGGAGGGGGCCTGATCGGCATGGTGGCGCAGCTGCGCGCAGATATCTTGGGCCGCCAGCGATGAATTCTGGGCGAGGGAGTGAACGGTCAGAAATTTCAACACCATCTCCTTGTTTTATCGAATGGCAGCCTCAAGCAAAAATCATACCTTTATCAAACAATTATCTCGCTTCGCTTGCTAACATAGCGGTCAACTGAGACCAATGACAGGACGCCCATATGTGGCAAAAAAACATCAATGACTTCGATCGGGTCGTTGCCATCGGTGGTGGCCATGGCATGGGACGAGTGCTTTCGTCCCTCTCGTTTCTCGGTCAACGGCTCACCGGCATCGTCACCACCACAGATGATGGCGGCTCGACCGGACGCCTGCGCAAGAGTCAGGAGTGCATCGCCTGGGGCGATCTGCGCAACTGCCTGAACCAGCTGGTCACCGATCCCAGCATCGGCAGCCTGTTGTTCGAATACCGCTTTGCCGGCAAAGGCGAGCTGGCGGGCCACAACCTTGGCAACCTGATGCTGCTGGCGCTCGATAATCTCTGTGTCCGTCCTCTTGATGCTATCAAGCTGATCAGTGACATGCTCAAAATAGAGTCACAATTGCTACCCATGTCTGAATTTCCCACCGATCTCTGCGCCCATATGGAGTGTGGCACCCAGATCCTGGGAGAGGTATCCATCGATCAACTGGCAACACCACCCCTCTCCCTCGGCCTGATGCCGGAGGTGCAAGCGACCCGCGAAGCGGTGCTGGCATTGCAGCAGGCGGACATGATCATTCTGGGGCCGGGCAGTTTCCTCACCTCCATCATGCCGCCATTGCTGCTGGCCGAGATCGCCCAGGCCATCAACGAGAGCAGCGCCATGCTGGTTTTCGTCTGTAATCTGGTGGCGGAAAACGGCCCTGCCAGCCAGCTGGATCTGATGAGTCAGTGTCGCTGGCTGGAATCCCGGGTCGGTCAGGGTCGGCTGGATGCCATCCTGGCCCCACAGGGCTCGAGTGATGCGGGGGGCTGGCAAGGGCGTGTGATCGAAGCCGAGCTGGGCGAGCTTGAGCTGCCCCATCGGCACGATCGATTGAAGCTTAAACTGGCGCTGGACCGGATCATCCAGCAACTGCTCAACCAGCGTTAGGCAACGGTCACTGCGCCCCGGCACCCCTGCATGGCGCCGTTACTGATAATCGGCAAGAAACGCGAGCACTTGGGGCAAGGAGGCCTCCAACAGTTGCAACTGGCGCTCTGCCTCTGCCACATCGGCCTGCTTGCTGGCCATCTCAAGTGCCATCACCTGCTGATAACTCGGCATGGCGCCATAGCTGCCACAGGATGATTTCATGCTGTGCGCCACCCGAGCCAGCGCCTCCCACTCTCCCTGTTCATAGAGGGGTCTGAGCTGACTCAGCTGCTCGCCCACCTCTTCAATAAAGACTGCGATGACCACGGGCAGCATATCCGGACCGATATCCTCTGCCAGCTGCTGCAACACCTTGCGATCCACCCACTCCATGCGAGGCTCCTCCAGAACGGTATTCAAACAGACCATACTATAGATAGTTTTCGATGTCGTGGCTCACGACCAGGCAGTGATGAAGCACCCGATTGGATGGCTCAGGGAATAAAGTGGCAAAAAATGTGATCAGTATCGAAATAGCGATGCTCAAACGCCCGTCAAGACAACAACTTGATTGCCACAAATTAACAATTGATCAACACTCAATGCCGTCAGAGTGATGATGCTCAGCAACACCTCTCATCCCTTTTGCCTTTTATGGCTGCTGCGAAGAACCAGGGTAGGTATCTACCCTGGTATTTTTTTATCTTGCCCAAGCGCAACCCGATTGGTCGCCACCCGCTCCCCAAGCCGGAACAGATTGAATTCGCCGGGGGCCATCTTGATCCAGTTCTCATTGCCGGTCAGCGGCCGCGTCGTGACCAGCGTCACCACATCGTTGGGTGTGGTCTCGCTCTGGAAATCGATCACCACCTCCTCATCCAGCAAACTCGCCTCGCCAAATGGCGCGCAGCGAGTCAGCCAGTGCAGGTTGTTGCTGCAGTAGCTCATCACATACTCCCCGTCCGAGAGCAGCATGTTGAACACCCCGAATGCTCTGAGCTCATCACACAAGGTGGCCATATAGCGAAACATGGCGGGAAAGTTTGCAGGACGCTTGGGGTACTTCTGCTCCAACCGGTCGAGCAGCCAGCAGAAGGCGTGCTCGCTGTCGGTATCCCCTACCGGACGGTGGCGACCGGTTGGCAGCTTCTTGTAACCGGTCAGCTGACCGTTGTGAGCGAAGGTCCAGTAACGGCCCCACAGCTCACGGGTAAAGGGGTGGGTATTTTCCAGCGACACGCAGCCACGGTTGGCCTGCCGAATGTGGCTGACCACGGCGCAGCTCTTGATGGGCAGCGCCTGTACCAGTCTGGCGATGGGAGATTGGGCACTGGGCTCGGGATCCTTGAAGGTGCGAAAGCCCTTCCCCTCGTAGAAGGTGATCCCCCAGCCATCCTTGTGGGGCCCTGTCTTGCCGCCGCGCAGCATCAACCCGGTAAAGCTGAAGCAGATATCGGTCGGCACATTGGCACTCATGCCGAGCAGTTCGCACATATCCGGCAGACTCCTTTCATGATTTGGCTTGTGTCATGTTCGACCAGCACACTGGTTCGACAGACAGCAGGGGAAGGCGCAATTCCTTCCCCTGTGGCAGCAACCGGTCGATGACAAACCATTAACCTGTGATGCCCTTGTCCGGTAGCGTGGCCTGATTACTTGGCCATCTCTTTTTCGACCAGCTGGATCAGGATGTGGATCACCTTGATGTGCACTTCCTGAATACGGTCGGCATAGCCAAAGTGCGGAACCCGGATCTCGACATCCGCCAGGCCTGCCATCTTGCCGCCATCCTTGCCGGTCAGGGCGATCACTTTCATCCCTTTGGCGCGGGCAGCCTCGATGGCTTTCAGGATATTGCCGGAGTTGCCGCTGGTGGAGATACCAAGCAGCACGTCGCCACGGCGGCCGACCGCTTCTACGTAACGGGAGAAGACATAGTCATAGCCAAAGTCGTTGGAGACGCAGGAGAGGTGGCTCGGATCGGAGATGGCGATACCGGCGTAACCCGGGCGGTTCTCGCGATAGCGACCGGTCAGCTCTTCGGCAAAGTGCATGGCGTCACAGTGGGAACCACCGTTGCCACAAGAGAGCACCTTGCCCTCTTCCTTGAAAGAGTCAGCCAGCAGTTTGGCGGCCGCTTCGATGTTTTTCAGGTTCTGCTCATCAGCCAGGAAGGCCTGCAGCACGCTGGCAGCTTCGGTCAGTTCATTGCGGATCAATTCTTGGTACATGATGTCTCTTCCACTGTTTTTAGTGTGCGTGTAGATCGCGGCTATTCTCGCACAAGCGAATCGCACAGTCGCCCCCCTGCGAGCCACAGCGCTGGCGGCGCGTGAGCGTTATGGGGATCACAGAGAGAAGGTAATGAAGATGTAAACAGCTTGATAACTTTGTGCGTATGAATTACAACAGGGGCCATATCCAACAGGTCAGACCTCTGGATGAGTTATACCAAGTTGGCACATTTATACACGCAAGGAGCAAGCAATGACGACGACCCTCACTCTGCTCGGGGTGATCCTGGTTATCGGAGCCCTGGCCTATCGCCGGGCATCCCTGTTCATCTCCACCCTGGTCACCGGCGCCGCCCTGGCGCTTGGCGCCATCTATGGTCATGTGCCCTTGCTGGTATGGGCGCTGTTCGCGGTGATCGCCATCCCGCTCAATCTGGTGGAATTTCGCCGCAATCAAATAACCAAGCCGCTGTTCAAGATCTACAAATCGATCATGCCGGAGATGTCCCGCACCGAGAAAGAAGCGATCGAAGCGGGCACCACCTGGTGGGAAGCCGATCTGTTCGCGGGCAACCCGGACTGGAAAAAACTGCACGCCATTCCGGTCAGCACCCTATCTGCCGAAGAACAGGCCTTTATGGATGGTCCGGTCGAGGAAGTGTGCCGCATGGTGAGCGACTGGGAAGTGACCCACGAGCGCGCGGATCTCTCCCCCGAGGTGTGGCAATACCTGAAGGACAACAAGTTCTTCGCCATGATCATCAAGAAGAAATATGGCGGTCTGGAGTTCTCGGCCTACGCCCAGTCCTGCGTCCTGCAAAAACTGTGCGGAGCCAGCGCCGTGCTCGCCTCCACCGTCGGCGTGCCCAACTCGCTGGGCCCGGGCGAACTGCTGCAGCACTATGGCACCGACGAGCAGAAAGATTACTACCTGCCCCGCCTGGCGGTAGGTAAAGAGATCCCCTGCTTCGCCCTGACCAGCCCGGAAGCGGGCTCTGACGCCGGCTCCATCCCCGACTTCGGTATCGTCTGCAAGGGTGAGTGGGAAGGAAAAGAGGTGCTCGGTATGCGCCTCACCTGGAACAAGCGCTACATCACGCTCGCCCCTATCGCCACCGTCTTGGGTCTCGCCTTCAAACTGCGTGATCCGGAACACCTGTTGGGGGATGAGGAAGAGCTTGGCATCACCTGCGCCCTCATTCCCACTCACATCAAGGGGGTCGGCATCGGCCGTCGCCACTTCCCGCTCAACGTGCCGTTCCAGAACGGCCCGACCCAGGGCAAGGATGTGTTCGTCCCGCTCGATTTCATCATCGGTGGCCCGGCCATGGCTGGTCAGGGCTGGCGCATGCTGGTCGAGTGTCTGTCGGTTGGCCGCGGTATCACATTGCCCTCCAACAGCACAGGTGGCGTCAAGATGCTGGCCCTGGCAAGCGGCGCCTACAGCCGCATCCGTCGCCAGTTCAAGCTGCCCATCGGCAAGATGGAAGGGATTGAAGATCCGCTGGCCCGCATCGGTGGCAACGCCTACATCATGGGCGCCGCAGCCAACCTGACCGTGACCGGCATCGACCTTGGCGAGAAGCCCTCGGTCATCTCCGCCATCGTCAAATACCACCTCACCGACCGTGCCCAGAAGTGCATCATCGATGCCATGGACATCCACGGCGGCAAAGCCATCTGCATGGGCCCCAACAACTATCTGGCCCGTGGCTATCAGGGTGCGCCCATCGCCGTTACGGTAGAAGGGGCCAACATCCTGACACGCAGCATGATCATCTATGGTCAGGGCGCTATCCGCTGCCACCCGTATGTACTGCCGGAGATGCTGGCTGCCAGCCACCCGGATAAAGAGCAGGCGCTGAAAGATTTCGACAAGGCAGTATTCAGCCACGTCGGCTTTGCCATCAGCAACCTGGTGCGCAGCTTCTGGCTCGGTATCACCGGCGCCCGCTTTGCCGCTTCACCGTACAAGGATCAGACCAAGGGCTACTACCAGCAGCTCTCCCGCCTTTCGGCCAACCTGGCGTTCCTGTCAGACATGGCGATGGGCACCCTGGGTGGCGAGCTCAAGCGCAAGGAGCGGGTCTCCGCCCGTCTTGGCGACGTGCTGAGCCAGCTTTATCTGGCCTCCAGCGCCCTCAAGCGCTATCAGGATGAGGGACGCCAGCAGGCCGATCTGCCGCTGCTGCACTGGGCACTGCAAGATGCCATGTTCAAGGCACAAGAGGCGATCGACGAGCTGCTTCGCAACTTCCCGAACCGCTGGATTGGTCTGGCCCTTCGCGCCGTGGTGCTGCCGCTTGGCCGTGACCTGAACCGTCCGTGCGACAAGCTGGACCAACAGGTTGCCCGTCTGCTGCAAACCCCGAGCGAGACCCGCAGCCGCCTGGCCAAGGGCCAATACCTGACGCGCGAAGAGGGCAACCCCTTCGGCCTGCTGGAGCAGGCGCTCGATGACGTGCTGGCCGCCGAGCCGCTGTTCGAGAAAGTCTGCAAGAGCGATGGCATCAAGCGTCCCTTCATGGCGCTGGACAAGGTGGCCGACATCGGCCTGGCCGCTGGTGTGCTGACCCAGAGCGAAGCCGAGCTGCTGCGCCGCGCCGAGGTAAGTCGCCTGCGCACCATCAACGTCGATGATTTTGACCCCATCGATCTGGTGGCCAACAAGAAGCTGTTTGAAGCCTCCGCTTACCATCACGCGGCCTGATAACCAGCTATCGACAACGCCTCCCTTGTGGAGGCGTTTTTTATGGGCGCTCACCACTATTCACGGCCCGAACAGTCACCACTCGCACGCACGGCTCCCCCGACCAGCTGCGGGCCCCGTGTGGTCAGCCGGGAAAAAAGGCACAATAGCTGACAAATCGAATCACCAAGGAAGCCAAGATGACCCTTGAGCACCTGATCCTGTGGCGCCGCGACCTGCACCGCCTGCCGGAAGCCGCCTGGAAAGAGTTTCGCACCACCAGCCTGATTGCCCACCACCTGAGCGAGCTCGGTTATCGCATCGTGCTCGGCGACAAACTGCTGGCCAGCAATCTGATGATGGGCCGTGATGTGGATGTGGCGGCCGAGAAGGCTCGCGCCCGCCGTCAGGGGGCCCATCCCGACTGGCTGGAACGGATCGGCGATGTCACCGGGCTGATGGGGGAGCTGGATACCGGCCGCCCCGGCCCGACCCTGGCCTTTCGCTTCGACATCGATGCGGTGGAGGTGGAAGAGTCCGACGCCGAACAGCACCAGCCGCAGCAAGAGGGTTTTGCCTCCCACAACAAGGGGTGGATGCACGCCTGCGCTCACGATGGCCACACCGCCATCGGCATGGGGCTGGCCAGCCAGTTGATGGCGATGAAAGAGCAGCTGTGTGGTCGCATCAAGCTCTTCTTCCAGCCGGCCGAAGAGGGGTGCCGCGGTGGCAAGGCGCTGGCGGCCGGTGGTGCACTCGATGACGTGGATGCCCTGCTTTCGCTCCATATCGGTATTCACGCTGGCAGCGGCGAGCTGGTGATCAATCCCACCGAATTTCTCTGCTCCACCAAGTTCGACGTCCACTTTATGGGCACCGCCGCCCATGCAGGGCTCGAGCCCAATGCCGGCAGCAATGCGCTGGCCGCCGCCTGCATGGCCACCACCGCCATGCTAGGCATCCCCCGCCACCGCGACGGCATGACCCGCATCAACGTCGGCCAGCTTCACGCTGGCAGCGGCCGCAACGTCATCCCCGATCATGCCGAGCTACGCGGTGAGACCCGCGGCGCCGACAGCGCGCTCAACGACTACATGTTCAGTCAGGTACAGCGCATCGTCGAAGGTACCGCCCTAGCCCACGGCGTCACCTACCGCATCATCAAGCAGGGTGAGGCCATTGCGCTCGACAACAGCCCAGCGCTGCAGGCCGAGCTGGCGGCGCTGGCCCGCAAGCAAGGGCTTGCCACCATCCAGACTCGCCGCTTTGGCGCCAGCGAAGATGCCGGTTTTCTGATGGAGCGGGTGCAAAAGCAGGGGGGCGAAGCGGCTTACCTGATCCTGGGGGCCGATCTGGCGGCGCCGCACCATCACAACGAATTCGATTTCGATGAGCGGGTGATGCAAAGCGGGGTCGAGCTGCTGGCCGCCTGGGCACGCGCCCGGCTGGGCGTGACAGAAGCAGCCCTCTCTTGATATCCCCTCGGCCAGCTCACCAGCTAACGGGATCAAAAAAAGGCGCCTCGGCGCCTTTTTTCTGCAAGAAAAACCTGAGCGCTACTCGCGGTGCTTGCGATGCACATCGGGGCGACCACCGGTCACGCTATCGGCTCTCCCCTCCTCTTTGGCCTTCTCGGCCCGCTTTTTGCGCATCTCGCGGGGATCGGCGATGAGCGGGCGGTAGATCTCGATACGATCGCCGTCGTGCAGCGGCTCGCTCCCTTTCACCGGGCGGCTGTAGATGCCGAACTTGTTGACCGACAAGTCAATCTCGGGGTGCTTTTGCACGATGCCGGACTGCTCGATGGCCGCCAGCACGCAGGTCTCGGGCGCCACCCGCAGGGCAATCACCGTCTGCTGCTGCGGCAAGGCATAGACAACCTCGATATTGAGCTGGTCAGACACCGTAGACCTCCTTCGCCCGGTTGGAGAAGGCGGAGACCATGGAGCTCACCAGATCGCGGAATACCTGACCAAAGGCCACCTCGATGAGCTTGGAGGTAAACTCGAAATCGAGATCAAACTCCACCTTGCAGGCGTCGACATCAAGCGGGGTAAAGGTCCACCAGCCCGCCAGCTTGCGGAACGGGCCATCCACCAGCTCCATCCTGATCTGGCGGTTCACATCCAGCTGATTGCGGGTAGTAAAGGTCTTGGCAATCCCCGCCTTGGCCACATCGACCGACGCCATCATGTAGTCATCGCCAGCCTCGTGGACACGGCTGCCGACACAGCCGGGCAAAAACTGCGGGTAGGCATCCACATCGTTAACCAACTTGAACATCTGTTCTGCACTGAACATCACCAGGGCACTGCGCGTAATTCGGGGCATGGCTTTTCCTCATCCAATCGGCGCGATTTTATCACCATGTTTGGGGTTGTGGAGGTAAAACCTCAGCCAAACCGCTCAGAAAGCCACCACTTGACCTGCTGCGCGTTTTACAGCCGTCCCTGCCTACGTATAATACGAGCCTCCTAGTCATTGCCGGAAATCGCCCGTCATGAGCAAAAAAAACAGTAAAAACAAAGCCGGGTCCAGCACCATTGCACTCAACAGAACCGCGCGCCACGAATACTTCATCGAAGAGAAGATCGAAGCGGGTCTGTCCCTGCAAGGGTGGGAAGTCAAATCCCTGCGGGCGGGCAAGGCCAACATCAGTGAAGCCTATGTCATCTTCCGCGATGGCGAGGCCTATCTGTTCGGCTCCAGCTTCCTGCCACTGCAAGCGGCCTCCAGCCATGTGGTATGTGACCCGACCCGCACCCGCAAACTGCTGCTGAGCCGTCGTGAACTCGACAAGCTCGAAAGCCTGATCGCCCGTCAGGGCTACACTATAGTTCCCCTCGCCCTCTACTGGAAACAGTGCTGGGTCAAGGTCGAGATCGGCCTGGTGAAGGGCAAGAAAGAGCACGACAAGCGCGAAGATACCAAGGCCCGCGAATGGGATCGAGAGAAAGCCCGCATCATGAAGAACAAGCATCGCGGCTAACCTGCGACTGGCAGGATCAGAACGCCAGTTCACCTTCCCCCGGCGCAGCTGGCTCTTCAGGCTCAGCTGCGTACAATAAATCGGCAAACAGACTGGCTGCCAGAGGGAATGGGTATCAACGCCTTGCTATGACAGCATTTTTGCGTACAATCGCAATTAACAACTTGGGGCTGATTCTGGATTCGACAAGATTCACGAAACCCAAGGTGCATGCCGAGGTGCGGTAGGCCTCGTTAATAAACCGCAAAAAAATAGTCGCAAACGACGAAAACTACGCACTAGCAGCTTAATAACCTGCATAGAGCCCTTCTACCCTAGCTTGCCTGTGTCCTAGGGAATCGGAAGGTCATCCTTCACAGGATCGTGTGGAAGTCCTGCTCGGGGCGGAAGCATTAAAACCAATCGAGCTAGTCAATTCGTGGCGTGTCTCTCCGCAGCGGGTTGGCGAATGTAAAGAGTGACTAAGCATGTAGTGCCAAGGATGTAGTAATTTTGGACGGGGGTTCAAATCCCCCCAGCTCCACCAAACGTTTGGAAAGGGCCACCTCGCAAGAGGTGGCCCTTTTTTATCGAGTTTATCTAGCGTGAAAGCCTCAACGTCTCACAGAAAGCGCAGGGGAATATTCACACTGGGGGCTGTGACGTCAACAAACTGGTCAATACCACGCCACAACCTAGCATGCTCACGGAGTGCTTGCTGATAGGCCCAAGTGGCGATGGCGGTAGAACGCACGGCGTCGACGCTCACCAGAGGGGCCAGCTCGTCAGTGAGGTACGCCCCGTGAGTCAGGATATTCTGCTCGTACCAGGCATCCCTGTGCTCGGGAGCGGCGAGAAAATCCCGTTTGCTCCGGTTACAGTTGGCGTGTGCCAGTACGAAGTTGTGGCCCAAATCGATTGGATAACGACGCCAGGGGATGAAATGGTCTACCTCGCCATTCCCGTGTATCGCCTTGTTACAGTAAAAACAGGTTCCCGCCTGCAAGTCCCTCAAAACCTCCCCCACTCGCCCCAGCGCCTGACGGCTTGAACCAAAGAGAAAATTCTCCAGCCCTACACTGGGGCCAATCAGTGGCTGATTCCCCTTGATGTCGCAGATAAGCTGCAACCAATGCTGTCGGGAGAGGGAGACCACCAGATCGTAAAAGCGGTGGAGACAGTAGAGAATGCCGGGGTTCAGGCAGATATGATCCGCGCCCCTTTGATGAGGATAGAGGTGTCACTCCTCTCGCCCACCCAATATCTGCAGACGCCACAAGGGCCCCTCAACAAGGATGCGCCGAACTCGGGCAAGAAGAGGCCGCCAGGCGTCGTGACGACGCAGTGCAGTTACCGAGCGGACCCCCTCTGCACGCAGCCGGGACAACTCCGTCAGCATGATGGCCTGACGACCGCTGCTCTGTTTGAGCAAGGTAGCCGTTTCTCCCGTCGCCGAGTAGGGCAGACTGTGCTGCCAATAAAGCTCCACAAACTTGGTGGCCAGTTCGTCCAGCGTAATAGTGCGCGCCGCGGTCAGATCATGGGTCTCGGTACTGCGTTCAATCGCGATATCTGCAATCCCGTGAAGCAAGGCGCACTTGTAAGTGGCCACAAAATCGCCTTCGGTAAAGATGCGTTGCAGATAGGCAATAAAAGCGAGTTGTTGCTCAGGGGAGGCGTGCATGTTCACCCCCAAGGATCAGACTCTGCCAACTCAAGCCGCTACGCGCCAAGGCATCCTCCTGTGGTTCTGACACATGGAGCAGTGTCATCCCCTCCTCCAATGCAAGCCGCTCCACCTCATCGACAGCTACCGGATACATGGCTCGCTCCCGCATATCCTGCTCCGAGATAACCAAACGAAGACTCAATACCAGATAACCATCTGGTGAGAGCAGCTCATGAAGACGTGCCAGCGCCAAGGGACGAGACTCCGGGGGGAGATGCATCCAGACAGCACTGAGCAAAATCAGATCAAAAGTACCGGTCACGCGAGAGAGAGCCGGCATAGCGTCATTGACCCACGCAACTGCAGCCTCACAGGTATGACATTGACCTTGTAGAGCGAGTGACTGACAGGGCTCGGCAGCGACCACAGTGTTGCCCTGATGGAGCCCCGCTAAAAACGCGGCATCCCGACCACTGCCAGCCCCCACATCAAACACCCTGCGCGGTGCAGCCAAAAGCCAAGGCTCCAGCAGAGTGAGCCAGTCGCAATGAACAGTGCGCGCAGATACCTGCTGGTAACGGGTCGCCAATTCGGTGGCGTGGCGCTGCTAGTAATCGAGGGACACTATGCGTTCCGATCGGAGAAGTAAGAGAAATAGTCCAACAAGATCAGTGGGTTGACCATGACAAGGACGACACTTTCCACACATGAACGATTGAGGGGGCAGAGGCATTTACAAAAACGGGATGCCAGCCAAAAGAAGCGCGGCCAGAGGGCTCTGAATGATGCCACCGCTCAACATTTCGGGTAATATTTGTCCAACTCACTGATCTCTTGGCACTTATTATCGCCATGAGAGGTCAACGCCAGATGGAGATGGCTATTAATGAACTCGACTGATGTCGTGGCCCTGTTTGGGGATGACTCGTGCTATCGAAAGGCTGGTTCTCATGGCTCGCCACGATCAACGTAACCCCCATATTCCACTGATCGCCTCCCACTGCTACGTGCAGAGACCTAACGCAACCCGACCGGACAGACTACGCCGCTTCGCCATGATGGGTATGTCGCAACTGGTGTTGGGCTATGCCGGACGCAGTAGCGAGACTCATCCTATCCACCGCCTGCTCAGTCAGATAAAGGTTGGCGATGCCGTGCGTATCGCTCCCGATAAAAACAACAAGCTTCATGTGTATCACCAGAATCACGAAATAGCTCGCCTCTCCCTGCTCGGCGAAGAGACCTGGAAATTCGACATGAATAGCATCCGTGAAGCCCGAGTGATTGCTCTGGTGGAACGACGTAAAGAACAGGAGAAAGAAGAGTATCAACCCCAGATATGCATCGAGCGCTGGGAGATCCCAATCATTGAGTTGGAGTTGTAACATCAGGTCTCAGTACAGCAAAACGGTGACCAGCGGCAATTTTCATCAGATGGCCCATCCAGAGCCATATCTGTATTCATTTTGCCGATCGCAAGGTGCAGCCAGTTCGGCTATTTCCAATGTCGCTTGCCCTGCGCCACAAACCGAAACAAAAGTTGCATATTTTAGGATATCCCTCATCGTGCCATCATGAGTAATCTCCATATCACATACAGCTTACGGTTGCTTTAATGGCCATAAAAGTGCAGGAAATGCGATGTTTTAACTCAACATAGGTAGTCAAAGTCCAGAGCGTCCTCCACGGATATCACCACCATTGAAATCGTTTTCTTTTTAGGCAAAGAACCTGAGTTAAATCAAATAAAGTTGAATGCCGTCTTTGGTATGGTGAGAAGATACCAAGCGATCCTCCCTGTCGCTTCCCCTGCTGGCTCTGCCAGATGCAGCATTTTCTGCGCCTTGAAAGCGAGTTTATGACGCCATGATCACCATCACCCTCGATGGGGCTCAGTTGACGGTTGACCCGACCAGAACCCTGCTCCAGATAGCCAAACAGCACCAGATCGATATCCCCTCCCTGTGCAGTGACAACACCAGCGCTCCCAAAACGCCGTGCGATCTCTGCGTGGTCGAGATTGCCGGGCTCGGCATCCGGTGCGCCTGCGAGACGCGCCCCAAGGCAGGGATGATGGTCACGACCCAAAGCGATGCCCTGCGCGCGCACCGTCAGCAGGCGCTCGGCCGCATCCTCGCAGATCACTACGCCGATTGCGAAGCCCCCTGCCAACGCGCCTGTCCGGCCGGGGTGGACATTCAATCCTATCTGCACCACCTCGCCATGGGGGAGCACGAGGCGGCGATGGCCGTCATCAAGCAGACCCTGCCGATGCCCCTCTCCATTGGCCGGATCTGCCCCGCTTTTTGTGAAGCGGAGTGCCGCCGTGCGCTGGTGGATGAGCCGCTGGCCATTCGTCAGCTCAAGCGCCATGCCGCCGATCTCGATCTGGCCGAGGTTGCCCCCTATCAACCGGCAAAGAAGCCCGCCAAGGGCAAGCGGGTGGCCATTATCGGCAGCGGCCCGGGCGGTCTCACCTGCGGCTATTATCTGGGTTACGAAGGGTTCGAGGTCGATCTGTTCGAGGCGATGCCCGAAGCGGGTGGCTGGCTGCGCTACGGCATCCCTGAATACCGGCTGCCCAAGGCGATCCTCGATCAGGAGATCGACCTGATGTGCCAAAGTGGCATGCGGATCCACACCAGGCAGCGACTGGGCCACCAAATCACCCTCTCGGAGCTGTGCCGCGACTATGATGCGGTCTGTCTGGCGGTTGGCGCTTCCAAGGCGGTGCCGATGGATTACCCGGGCAGCACCCTGGCCGGTTGCTATCTCGGGGTCGATTACCTCAAGGATCGGATGCTGGCCAAGCGGCTCACCACCGGCAAGAGGGTGGCGGTGATCGGTGGTGGCAACACCGCCATCGACTGCGCCCGTACCGCCATTCGGCTGGGAGCGGAAACCACCCTTATCTATCGTCGCACCCGCGCCGAGATGCCCGCCGAAGCGTACGAGATCGACGAGGCGGAGCACGAAGGGGTGCGCTTCATGATGCTGACCAATCCGGTGGAGAATCTGCCGGACAGCCGTGGTCGCGTCTGTCAGGTGCGTCTCGAGAAGATGGCCCTCGGCGAACCGGATGCCTCCGGTCGCCGCCGCCCGGAGCCCACCGGCGAGTACCTTGTCGAAGAGTTCGATACCGTGATTGCGGCGGTCTCCCAACAACCGGATCTCAGCTTTATGGAGGGGGAGCCCCTCACCCTCCCCTTCACCCGCTGGCAGACGCTGGAGTCCCATCCCGAGACCATGCACAGCGGTCACGGCAACCTGTTTGCCATCGGCGATCTGCGCCGTGGACCGGCGACCGCCATCGAGGCGGTCGCCGATGGCCGCAAGGCCGCACTGGCCATCGACCAGTTCCTCCATGGGGATATGGTCGATCCGGTGCACCCCTTCAACGCCTGCAAGGCACCCAAACTCAAGCAGGTGGATCCCGCCCAGTTTGCTCACCTGAAAAAAGTCGCCCGCAGCATCATGCCTCATTTGGCAGATAAGGATCGCGAGGGCAGCTTTGCCGAGGTAGAGCGCGGCATCAGTGACCAGGATGCCCGCAGCGAAGCCAGCCGCTGCCTGGAGTGCGGCTGTCAGGCCAACACCGATTGTGCCCTGCGCGACTACGCCACTGAATACAAGGTCGACCAGCGCGCCCTCGATACCAGCCAGTGCCAGAAGTTTGCAGTGGATAACAGCAGCGAATTTATCGTGTTCGATGCCAACCGCTGCATCGGCTGCGGCCAGTGCGTGCAGACCTGTGGCGAACAGGCGGTACAAGGGGTGCTGCACTTTGCCAAAAACAGCGATGGCACCCTCTCAAACCGCCCGCAGTTTGATGCCGGGCTGGCAATGGGCGACTCCCACTGCGTGCAGTGCGGCGCCTGCGTACAGGTCTGCCCCACCGGCGCCCTGGTGGATGCCCGCGACAAATCACAGGGGCGCACCGAACTGCTCACGCCGGTCAATACCATCTGCACCTACTGCGGGGTCGGCTGCGGCGTCACCCTCTATGTCGATGAGGCGCTCAACCGCATCCGCTATGTGGAGGGAAATCGCAACTCGCCGGTCAACCAGGGGCTGCTCTGCGTCAAGGGACGCTTCGGCTTTGACTTTATCCAGAGCGAGGAGCGCCTCACCACACCGCTTGTCCGCAAGGATGGCAAGCTGGTGCCCGCCAGCTGGCAGGAGGCCATCGCTCTGGTGGCCGAGCGCTTCACAGCCCTGCGCAAACGCTATGGCAGCGATGCACTGGCGGGTTTTTCGTCGGCCAAAACCACCAACGAAGAGAACTACCTGTTCCAGAAGTTCATGCGCCGGGAGCTGGGCACCAACAACGTGGATCACTGCGCGCGGCTCTGCCACGCCTCCACCGTCACCGGGCTGGAGGCGTCACTCGGCAGCGGCGCCATGACCAACGACATCCCGAGCATTGATCACTCGGATCTCATCTTCATCATCGGCTCCGACACCTCGGCGGCCCACCCCATCATCGGCTCCCATATCAAGCGGGCAGTCACCACGGGCAAGGCGCGGCTAGTGGTGGCCGATCCCAAGCGGATCGAGATGGCGGACCATGCCAGCCTCTATCTGGCTCACCGACCCGGCACCGACGTGATGCTGCTCAACGGCCTGATGCAGCAGATCATCCAGCACGACTGGCACGACAAGGCCTATATCGCCGCACGAGTAGAAGGGTTCGAAGCGCTGCAAGCGGAGGTGCTCTCCCCCGCCTATGCACCGGACAAGGTCGCCCTCGTCACCGGCGTGCCGGCCGAGCAGGTGATCGAGCTCGCGCGCCTTATCGGCACCGCCGAACGCACCGCCATCTACTACTCGATGGGGATCACCCAGCACACCACCGGCCACGACAATGTGCGCGCCATCGCCAACCTGCAACTGCTGTGCGGCAACATCGGCATCGAAGGGGGCGGCATCAACCCGCTGCGGGGCCAATCCAACGTGCAGGGTGCCTGTGACATGGGGGCGCTGCCCAACTGCCTGCCCGGCTATCAGAAGGTGGCCAACCCCGAGGTTCATGCCCGCTTCGCCGCCGCCTGGCAGCAACCAGGGTTGCCGCGCACGCCCGGCCTTACCCTCACCGAGACCATAGATGCCGCCTGCGCGGGCAGCATCAAGGGGCTCTATGTGATGGGAGAAAACCCGGTGCTGAGCGATCCGGATCAGCATCACGTCATCGAGGGGCTCAAGCAGCTGGAGTTTCTGGTGGTGCAGGATATCTTCCTCTCGGAAACTGCCCAACTCGCCGATGTGGTGCTCCCCTCCTGCTCCTTTGCCGAGAAGAGCGGCCACTTCACCAACACCGAACGGCGAGTGCAGCGCATCTCCCCCGCCCTCAAGGCGCCGGGGGAAGCGCGGGAGGATTGGTGGATCATCCAGCAGATTGCCAATGCAATGGGCGGCGACTGGCGCTATCAGAACGCCCAGGAGATCAGCGCCGAGATCTGCCGGGTCACCCCGCAATACGCCGGCATCCAGTGGGACAAGGTGGGAGCGCAAGGGCTACAGTGGCCTTGCAACGATGCGGCGCCCGAAGGCACCCGGCTGCTCCACGGCAAGCAGTTCACCCGCGGCAAGGGGGAGATGGTCGCCACCCCGTTCCGCTATGCCGCCGAACTGCCCGACGAGACCTATCCCATCGTGCTCACCACCGGCCGCCTGCTGGAGCAGTTCCACACCGGCACCATGACCCGCAAGACCAGGGGGCTCGACAAGCTGGCCGGGCCACGGGTGATGATGAGCGTGGTGGATGCGCAGCGGTTGGGGATCAGTAACAGCGAGCGGGTGAAGGTCACCAGCCGCCGCGGCCATATCGAGCTGCCCGCCTTCGTGACCAGACGGATGCAACCGGGCGTGGTCTTTATCCCGTTCCACTTTGCCGAAGCCCCGGCCAACCGGCTCACCATCAATGCCACCGACCCCCACGCCAAGATCCCCGAGTTCAAGGTGGCGGCGGTGCGCATCGACAAGGTAAAGTGCCACCTGTCCTCAGCAGACAAACATGAGATGGAGACCATCTGACCGGAATAAACTACGCAATCAGCTGGATAAATCACAATAAAAAGAGCCACCCAAAGGGTGGCTCTCTACATAAATCAAGATCCATTTACACTCACATAACTAATTGTTCCTAGTGCATACTCCATAATCCAAATATGCCAAGGAACTACTTGGTGAGAGCATCGACGGTTGCACCACCACTCTTATCATCACTTCGATAGCTGTCAATATAGGTACTATTATCACGCTCAAGTGCAAAATGGTAAGTGCTTCCGCTTAACGACTCCAGATTAACAGTCACAGTATCACCTTTAACACTAATTCGTCCTTCCGGATCAACTTTAACATTAAAGTTAGCATCTGTGATTAATTCAACTTGTGTTAATGTTCTTGTTGGATCACTAAGGCTTAGTGTCAATGTATCAAAGTCTTTATTTAATATAATAGATACTGGAGATGATATTTTAATACCTCCAACAGAAACCTCATCATTACCCCACAAATTGGCTAATATGTTTTCCCCATTGGTATCCTCTACAATATGTGCTTTATTATCTGAGCGAGTCACTCTAATATCTGGATTATTGGCATACTCATTTAACTCATGGCTATTGACTCCATTTAAAATAACATACTGGTAGCCAGACACATGCTCGTCCTGTGGAATAAATGACGCTAACGTATACCCATTGACCGCTTTTTTTGTTGTACCTATATCCGACCAATTAGCAGAGACGCGTTTTTTCTCCATTACAATGTCTGTCCCTTTCGGGAACCAATAACCTACATTAGCCCCATGAACATTCCCTTCAACAAGAAATGAAGTTACATTGTTATACTCTTCCTTTACATCAGGCGAAATAGAAACACCATTTACCTCTACTTTATTAGTTCCATTTGCATTTAATTTCCTACTGTCAATTATCGTTCCCATCTCGACATTCTCATTGCTGCGAATATCTGAGCCAACAGCTATAATTTTGTTATTAAGAACAAACCAAGACTTCAATGCACTGATACTATCATTATGATTATGGAAGTCAGCACCAATAGCAGCTAATGTTTTGTATGCAGCACCACCAACTCTCTGCATATTAACCTGCTTGTTTTTACCAACTCTCGATGCGACTTTATTATTATTTGTGCAATCACCCAACGATTCGGTTAAATCAATGGTAGTACCAGAAACCCGGTATGGGTTAATCAAAGGCCAATAGTCAGTATATTGCAGAAGATCTGCATTATATAGATAGGTCGCACCATCACCAGTAAACCAACCTTTTCTATTCTCATTATTCATACACTCAAAATTTCCGACTCTGGCAGAATGCAATGCCAGGGCAAAAGTATAACCGTTTCCTTGATAAACAAATCGGTCCATGTCTGGAAAATAAGATGCCTGAGGAGATTGAACTACAGGATGTATGCTTGTATCTTCAATTAATTTTTTTGCTTTATTATAAATAACGAAATCTTGCTGCCCTTGCAAAAAACCCT
The DNA here is from genome assembly GCF_049174875.1 of Aeromonas sp. 600948. Lineage (NCBI taxonomy): Bacteria > Pseudomonadati > Pseudomonadota > Gammaproteobacteria > Aeromonadales > Aeromonadaceae > Aeromonas > Aeromonas sp. 600948. The sequence goes on along the minus strand of NZ_JAAKTY010000003.1, from coordinate 21,807 downwards.
TTGTATTATCTGAAATGATTTGCCCTTTTATAAATTCTGATATTTTATTTCTATCATTTATGGTTGCTGCATCAATGAATCTAAACATAGATGCCAAAACTGCATGACCTTCTACATGATTTTGCCGCTCACCTCTGGCAATAGCTCGACCATTTTGCATATCCAGCATTTGTCCAGAATACATAAAAGGGAAAAAACTTTTATACAGAATATTATACACTCTTAATAGCTTTGGATCGTCTGCAGGCCATTTTGAATTAGCCATTAGATTCATCACCTTACCAACACCTTCAAGTAAAACATTACCATAAGTACCAGTGTATGGAATATCACCATGCTGGATAAAGGATCCATCATGATAAAATCCATCATCCGTTGTTACAGGATCCAGAACTTGAGGTAATACATTTAGTGCGTTTTTAATCTCGTCTTCTCTTTCCGAAATTATTCCACGCACAAGTACAATTTGTACCATATCAGTACGGTTGCCACCTGTAGCTTCACGATTAACAGGATTGCTGGAAGCGCTAGCCCCTTCACTAACACCATTCCGGTCTGGCAATGGCGAAAAATATCTACTGGCCTCTGTATAATTTTTAATTTGTTCAGATGTAAGATCAGGATAAATCAAGGTCAATATATCATTTGTCGTTTTTGGTATACCAATCTCCCAATCCCACCAGTTGCCATATTCCAACGCTCCAACTTTATAGTGTTCCTTAACCAAATAATCCAAGGAACTGATAATGCTTGATAGCAAAATACTATTTCCTTGTAATTCACCTGGGAAGTGATATGCCTTTGCCATAGTGAGCAATCTGAGCATTGATGCTCTAATATTCGGGCCAACAACCTTGCCACCATTAGCATAATCGAATGGAAGATCGCTCCAAAGCGAATTCCTAGTATCAGTTACAATCAAGGAATTGAGGTACTTTACCGCATCCTGATTAACTTTATTGATCATGCCAAGTTGATAGCTATCATACTCTTGACCTGACACACCAATAATGGCCTCAGTCCATTTATCAGCCAAAACCTTATAATCCGGTGCCAACTCATGAGCTGCGGTTAGATTACTCATAAAAAATGTAAGCAGTGCAATTTTTTTTATAGAACCCATCATCTTACTCCTTTCAATTAAAAATAAAGCTGAAGAAATTAACCACCAGCTTTATTTATGCATATTAATCACCTTACCATGTATATTTTATACCAATACGATAGCGAGTTTGCCGGTTATCTGAATAACGATCTTCTCTAAGATTGCCAACCTCAAAAAATGGTTTCCAATTTTTATCTATTGCATAACTAACTTTAATATTATGCTGAGTATCATACTCCTTCCCATTAAATTCTGGCATTGCACCACTCGCCATTTGCTTAAACAAATCGAGCTGATATTCAAAGTCAAAATCATTATATTTATAACCAACCCATGCATCAAATTCTTGTATTTTAGAACGATACCCATAATTTGTGACTGGATTTATCGTTTCATAATCCCAAAACTTCCATTTATAACGACCTTGAACTCTAAAACCATTATCGAAGCTATAATTCAACCTTACAAATGGAATATGAACAGCACCATTTGATGATACATCGAATGAAGAGCCAACCAAGCCCGTCAAATTTTTATTTAAGGCTTTATAATAAAATGCACATAACTCAGAGCCGTCAAGATATGTAGAATCAAAAACTTGGGATGGATTACTGTTACCATATCGAGCATCAAGCTCAAATCCTATATTTTTCCCCGTATCAACATAAACCTTAAACCTATCGTCATGTTTTTTCGAGCCATCAGCATAACCATGACGATATTCCACCGTTGTCTTATAATCATTTGCCCATGCCTGACTAATCGAAAGAGAAAGCAAAGCAATAGGTAAAAATTTGACATAGCCTTTCATTTAAATAACTCCTGTTTCCAATTATTATTTTTACAATATGTTATGAATATGCTTTCAATACGCCAACAGGCACCTCTGTTGGACGCCATGGATCACCAGTATGCTCTAACCATGGGATTAGTTCGTTTTCTGTTAATTGATTAATCAAATCCATGTTATTACTAGCAATATTATGCAATTGATAAGGATCGTTATGATTATCATGCAAAATATATGTCAACGACTTACCTATCTTCCGATCGATAACCATCGTATAGCGTTCAGTTCTAATTCCACGTCGGCCATATGATTGCGCACCATATGGCATGAAAGTATAAAACTGTGATGTCGGCACAACATCACCAGCTTCCCCCCTCAGGGTTTTAACATAATTATTCCCTTCTACCGTATCGGGTATTAATGCTTCAAAATCGAGTAACCCGAATATTGTTGGATATATATCAGGAGCAGAAAAAAGTAAGTCATCTTGTTTTGGTTTTAGTTTCCCTGGCAACCTAAAAATCATTGGAATCCTCATCGATTCCTCATAATGAACATTTTTTGTCGGTTCACCATTTGAACCCATACAACTACCGTGATCTGAAAAAAATACAACTAATGTATCATTTTTCAACCCTAGGCTATCCAACTCATCCAATATTCTTCCGAATTGTTCATCAACACCATGAACCATAGCCATGTATTCTTTGAAATACTGGGGACCATATCCTTCTAGATACTCTTTATTCCATTGAACATTTGGCCTACTATTCAATTCTTTCGATGTCTTCCCATCAAACTTATCTAGATATTTTTTGGGTATCTCATCGTATGGGGAGTGGGGGGGATTCATTGATACTACAAGTGCAAATGGCTTATCTTTATCGCGATAAGACCCATTTTCATTACGGAGATATTTTATCGCAATATCGGCCTCATGTTCAGGACTCCACTGATTTACTTTTATCGGATTATCACGAGGAGTATTATTGGCCCAATACATAGGTGACATATGCTTATCATACGTACCATATGAATACCAAAAATCAAAACCATGTCGACGATCCGGTGCCGTCCAATCATTCCAATAACGTCCCTCCATTGGGTTATTATAACTTGGAATAAAAGGCGCACTGGGGGCATCGAGGTGCCATTTACCAATATACCCCATTGAGTAGCCTTGCTGGCTCAGAATATCTGACCAAGTCACCGAGCCTTTTTTCAACTCAATACCAAAGTCTTTTCCGCCAAACTGGCCAGGCATACCAGTATGGCTGTTACCTTGTATACCATTACGATATGGATATTGCCCCGTCATCAACATACCACGAAATGGGGTACAAAGCGGAAAATTGGATACAGCTTGCCGAAGAACAACACTCTCTTTCGCAAATCTATTTATATTAGGGGTATATGATGGGTCTTGCCCCATAAATCCAAGAGCATGAGCTCTCATCTCATCTGGAAATACAACTAATAGATTTGTTTTTCCATTGATACGCCCAGTGGATGCGCCTCCACTTAGTGATGTTTGACACCCTGAAATTGATGAAGTCATAGCGACCGCGCCGGTTGCCGCTAGTCCCTTCAGCAAATCACGCCGAGAGATGGACATGTTTCACTCCAGAAATGATAGAGAATTTCGATACCTTTGTTTTCAACTCTTGCCAACAGTTGAATGATAACCAAAAGAAAGAAAAGGCATAGTGCCCAAGATCACACAAACAAAATGAAAGCGCTGGCGTGTGCTTTTTATTTCAAAAAAAGACAGTGGCAGATCAGGTGAAGTGAAGTGAAGTGAAGTGAAGTGAAGTGAAGTGAAGTGAGAATAGATGTAAAAAATCATCCCCGAAGAGATGACTTTTACATTCCCAATAAACCATCAGCACCTTGCCAAAACTAACCATTATCCAATTCAGACAGCGGCCAATGTTCAAAATAGATATGTTGTGCTTGCCAATCTACCTTAGCTTGATTGTCACTTAATAAGTGATGGGCAACAGTAAATGCAAATTCAAAACTGACACCGAGGCCCTTGCCTGTGATGAACTGCCCATCCACAACAACTTTTTTATCAACATATGCACCATCAGAAAACTTCTTCTCCAATCCGCTGCCACAGGTATATTGATGATGTTGTAACAAGTTATGTGCAGCAAGAACCTTTGCACCTGAAGAACAAAGCGCACAAATTAATTTATTGTTAGCAATATGATTTGTAATGAACTTGTGAACATATAAAGAACCAAAAAGATTGTCGGTTCCTTTGGGGCCACCAGGCATCATAATGGCGTCATACAGAAAATCTACCCTTTCATCCAGAAGAGCATCAGCCTCAATTCTGGTACCGAAATATGTTGATATTTTTGTTATTGCCATGCATGAGAGTACATCTACTTTAATATCCAGCCTTCGCATTATATCGATAAATACGACCGCTTCAGCCTCTTCGAATCCATCAGCCAATAGCACCGCCACATGTTTAAAACCATTCATACGGAACCCTTAGAAATCAAACTGATAGTATTTTTCACATTAAGACCAATAGAGTCCCAATCATGACCATTAATAGCTGACGGAGTGGCAATCCAAGTACCACCGCAGGCTAATACTTGCGGCAATGCCAGATAGCTCAGCAAATTACTCAAGTTAATTCCTCCAGTAGGCATAAATCTAACTTGGGGATATGGTCCTGCCAGCGACTTCAGCATAGCTACACCACCAGAGGCTTCTGCGGGAAAGAATTTCAATAGTTGAAGTCCCAGCTCCAACCCCTGTTCTATTTGGCTAGGATTATTTACACCTGGAATAATCCCGATCTCTGCATCCTGACAGTATTTAACAATATTTGGATTCAATCCGGGACTGATCACAAAGTCAGCACCGGCACTAATAGCTTGATCCGCTTGCTCCCGTGTCAATACTGTTCCAGCGCAAAGAATAATATCAGGGATTGTTGCCTTTATTTGACGAATAGCTTCTGCTGCTGCTGGAGTGCGAAAGGTGATCTCGGCAGCAGGCAAACCATTTTCAACCAAAGTTGAACCCAACATGGCTGCATCCATGGCATTGTCGATCTGAATCACCGGGGCTACTTTTAATTTCCCCAACCGCTCTTGCCACCTGCTCATCATGATTTCAACTCCTTCGTTAACGTCTCAATATAGTGGCGGCCAATGATGGCGCCTCGATGCTGTATAACTTCTGCAGCGACCTTGTTACCCCATCGGCAACACTCCGCTACCGATAGCTTATGATGTCGAGCAGCCAAAAACCCCGCGTTAAACGAATCACCAGCAGCTGTCGTATCGATCACATTCTGGACCTGTTCACCTCGACTCAATCCACAGCCAACATTCAGTACGGACCACATAGCACCTTCTTTACCCAATTTGATAATAACTTGGCTAACACCAAGATGGTGCAAACGCTCAATAATCATCTCTGAACTCTGAGGTTCATCCAGCAGCAAACTTTCATCATCTGCAGTTACCAACGCAATATCACACAGTTGATATAACCGATTAATCCACATTGCCGCATGAGCATGATTATTCCAGAGACGAGGACGATAATTTGAGTCAAATACAATCGTGACACCAGCGGCTTTAAGTGACTGTAAAGCCAAAATCAATATCTCCTTATCCTCTTCAGGTAAAATAGCGATACTGATCCCAGAGAGGTAAAGCAACTCTAAACTATGTAGTTTATCCATACATGATGTAAATTTCTCATGCTGACAGAGAAAACGTGCTGCGGATTCATTACGCCAATAATGGAAACAACGCTCCCCCTGCTTATCTATCTCGATGGCATACAGGCCAGGAAGCCGCTTCTGATCTCGCAATATCATAGAGCAATCTATCTGCTCTTCTTTCCAACGTTCCAACATACCATTGCTGTAATGATCATGGCCCAGTACAGTAACATAACGAGGAAATAGATCTGGTAATAATCTAGAGAGATAAATAGCGGTATTCAGGGTATCGCCCCCAAACGCTTGCTGCTGAATGCCGAATGCAGGTCCGCTCAATTCAACCATGCACTCACCGAGAAGCGCGATACCATCAGGTTGTTTATCCATTTGAGTTATTCACCTTAATCGTAAGGTACATATGAGTCACCATTTACTATCAGTGAAAGAGTTGACGCATTCCCGCATACCCAGTTCATAAGTTTGCAACGAGCAAACACGTTCCATGTTGCAAGTATCTTACTGGCACTGGAACACATCATGCCCCAATAGTTTCGATTTAAACTACAATGGAAGAATAACGAAACGAAATGACAATCACAAAGATCTTGATCACATAAAATAAAAAAGAATCGTAAGTTACACTAGAAAAAATGAAACATTTTTGAGGTGTAACAGGTAACTCCCTTTCGAAGCAGATTGTTTTTCGGTCTTTCTGCCCTTCCTATGACCCATTCTTTACAACGATTCCACCAGCGTTGCTGCTCCAAACGTCGCGTCAAAGGACTCTGCTGCGCGGTATAATCAAAACGAAACAGCGCAACCACTTCATTTGTTTCCCTTACACCCTGCAGCTGGAGTCCAATAGCAGGTATCGCAAGAGTAAAATCACCTTGCTCGACCGGTAGTGGTAATGGTTTCGCCTCCCAGAGACCACTTCGATCCCCGCAATAGAGAGCCATATTCAAGGCCCGCAAAGACCAGAGGCTACTTGCTGGGCCACTGTAGTTATCTATTAACCTATCATCACACCCAAATACTCCTTGGGTTGGAAGGCCTGCTTCCAATGCCCCATTCGAAATAAAATAAGAAAGCGAAGAACTAAAAGCATGCTTCACTTCACCTGGTGGCAAGATGCTGTGATCTGCAGCTGCAATCAGAGGGGCTGCTGCAGCTAGTCGATAGCAAGCACTACGGCCAAAAAAGGGTAATCCCTGCGTAGTGAAAAAATAACGATAGGAAGCAACAAATTCAGCTAGAGTGCCACGAATAAACTCAGGGTCAAAATCAGGAAGGATTTGGTCTAGCCAATAAAATGAGTAATGAAAACCCCACGCATTATAATAGTCATAGTTACCTAATGCACCATCGCGAAACCACCCAGCGCCAACATGAAACTCTTTAATCCTTTCGTATTTATCATGGTCTACATGATCCACACCAGCTAACGATTTCAGGACAAACTGAACGGTCAGTGGAAATAAATGCCAATTATTATCAACAGTAATTAATGTATTTACCTGACTAAACCAAGCTACTATTCTAGCTTGTTCATCATGATTAAATCTTATCCAAACATGTTCCCTGCTCAACCATAGAGTCAATGCTAAATCCGCACTTTCACAGATACGTTGATCGCAGTCATGCATCACTCCCCAAAAGCCTGGGTGATTTGGGTCTGTTCCAGCAAGAAAAGCTGCATGAATGATATCTGCCGGCGATAACTGCCGACCATCTGCCAAGGCTAAATTGCTTTCATTTGGCCCCTTTGAATATAACCAGGCAGCCAAAGTAGGTAACAACCGGCTAGCCCCCTCCATGGCATCAGTTCGAGCACTCTGCTGGCTTGGTCGTCCGGGATAATAAGCATGGGTATAATCCCAAACAGCATAATGATCAAACGCCTCAGCCACATATTTTACTAACTCATTACACTGATATTTTAATCCAGCCTGAGGTATCGAGAAAACCTTTGCTATATGATTATCATTGTGTGTATATGAACGTTTTTTGTGAAAAAATCTTAGTAAGTTTTCTTGAAAAAGATGAAAATACATGGCCCAGTCCGGATTTTCATACGGGACAATTGGTCGTTTAGTTATTTTAATGTCACTCATTTAAACCCTCTCATATTCAAATAATTACATGGCTATCTAACAGATAAAATATTATGTATACTCATATTATCAATGCTGAGGTAAAGCAATGCTTTAATTATGTCTCTAGCATTACCCAATGCCTATGCATAACATTCGCTGCAATTCCACCACGTTGTATCTCCTCAGCCATCATCTGCATTTTGGGAGCAGTATGATAAAATATTTGGCGATATGATGTGCAGAGATAATTATGACGATACCGCTCTCCGGATATCGATAACACTCGATGTTTTGGACATCCACCATAACAAAGTGAATAGACCTCACATCGCTTGCATTGCTCGGTCAATTTCTGTGACTTTGCGGTACCAAATCTTTTTTGCATCTTGCCCGTAGCCATACTGACAAGTGAATGTAGATGGATATTGCCCAGTTTGTTGGCCGGATATACATAATGATCACAAGAATAAAGATCACCATTGGCCTCAATGACGATTGCCTGCCCACACTCTTTTGAGTGAATGCATAGAGAAGCGGGATATCCCATCCATACAGCTAATATACTGTCAAATATGCGAATAAAAACTTTACCAATATCAGCCCTACACCACTCATCAAATACATCATTCATAAAGCGACCATATCCATGTGCAGGCACAGAGAAATCCATTAATTTTGGATTTGGCATAGGTGTATAATGGCCATTATTATCAGCCTGACTAGCAGGTGACAACTCAACCAAAGGAATAAATTGCATGAAATTTGCCCCCAGTTTTTTCAGCGCAAGATAGGTGTCACGCCCCTTATCCCAATTTTTATCATTAATTACAGTCAGGGTATTAAACTCTACGCCAAACTCCGTCAGTAATTCTATCGCATGCTGTACCCGCTCAAATGTTGGGTTACCATTCACTGAAACACGATATGCGTCGTGCACACTTTGTAGTCCATCTACTGACACACCAACCAAGAAATTATGCTTGGCAAAAAAATCGGCCCATTGGCGATTAATCCCGATCGCATTGGTTTGAAAGCTGTTGGTAATATGCTTTCCATCCGCATATTGCTGTTGATACGCAACCACATTGCGATAAAAATCCAAGCCTGCGAGAGTCGGTTCTCCCCCCTGCCATGAGAAGTCTATCTGCTGGCTATGTTGAGAGCGGATATATTCCCGGATGTAACGCTTCAGGGTCGCATCTGACATAGTCTGTGATGCAGTGGGACTATCCTGATGAATGGTGTGTTCTTTCTCCAGATAAAAACAGTACTCACACTTGAGATTACAGCGATAGCCTGTTGGCTTCGCCATCATATGAAATGCTGTTTGACTCTTTTGAATAATGCTCATTGATACCGATACTTTAAAAATTGAAGCTGTAACCGTAGTATACGAAACCATATGAAAGTATTTTTTGTGTCGACTCACAATTAACACAACGGGCAAAAAGAAAATGAAAACACATAAAAGAAAAAACCCAGCCAACTGAACTGGGTTTTCATATCATTGCAACTTATGTACGCCACGACACTATATGAGTTGCATCACCTCTGTGGCAGCAAGCAAAAATACGCCAGCACCATAGTCAATATTATGGTCTCGCTGAACATCACGGGGATTAAATGCAGGCAACTGCACCCAACCCATCATGCCATTTTCATGAATGCAACCGAGTAATGCTTGCCAGGATGAAAGTACAGATGGGAGGTACTCATCACGAGCCAGAATCCCCTGATTGATCCCCCAGGCCAAACCATAACAAAACAATGACGTTGCACTGCTTTCTGGAGCGGGGAAATGCTCCGGATCAAGCAAACTGGTACGCCAAAATCCATCCGGCTGTTGATAACGACATATTGTCTTGGCCAAGCCGCAAAACAGTGTCAAGTAACGTTCCCGTGAGGGATGGTCATCAGGCATTCGTGCTAGCAAGCGAGGGATACTGGCCAGTACCCAACCCACCCCTCGACTCCAGAAAACCAGCTCTCCATTTGCTTCACGCAACTCCCCCCCTTTTCCATCAGGGATATAGCGATGATCACGAAAGAAAAGGCCGGTTTGTGGATCAAATAAATGATCCACCGCATCCCAAAATGCAGGCTCCATATAATCCAGATACTTGTGATCACCTGTCAGTTGGGAGAGCCCAGCAAACACGGGGGGGGCCATAAATAAAGAGTCACACCACCACCAATCCTGACGGCCAGGAGCAGGTGACTCCAGCATCAAATCGAGGGCCTTGATGGTCGGCTCCAGCGCTTCAATCTGGTTGACCAATGGATAGACATCCAGGTAGGCCTGGCAGCACACGTGATCATCAGCAAATCGTGGGTTGGGGCCGGCCCGAAAGCCGGTATGCAGGGTGTAGTTCATCACCCCGTCCAGGTACTCAGTGTCATCCGTTGCTTGCCATGCATTCGCAACACAAGACCAAAATACCCCCCGCTCCCAATCTGTATCTTTAATAAATCGAACCTTGCCACTACGACGAATCACACTACGGGTCTGATGGGCCGCTTGATAGCGATATACACGCTTCATCGCTGCCAGCACCTCAGCTCTAGCTACTGATGACATAGTCAGCTCTCCTTATCAACGAGCCAGCCAGCCGCCATCAACGGCCAATGTGTAGCCGTTCACATAGTCACTGGCAGCAGATGCCAAGAATACCGCAGGGCCAGCCAGATCAGATGGTGCACCCCAACGATTCGCTGGGATCCGTTCCAATATTGCGTTGTTACGAGCCTCGTCTGCACGTAAAGCAGCTGTGTTATCTGTTGCCATATAGCCTGGCGCAATGGCATTAACATTAATGCCGTGATGAGCAAGTTCAGTGGCCAGAGCTCTCGTCAGACCCATTACCGCAGACTTACTGGCTGTATAGGAAGGAACTCTCACACCGCCCTGGAACGAGAGCATTGAGGCAATATTGATGATCTTGCCACCCCGACCTTGTTTAACAAATTGCTTGGCTACCGCCTGTGACAAGAAAAATACCGTCTTTTGGTTGATATTAATCACGTCATCCCAATCCTTATTTGTAAACTCGAGAATATCCTGACGGCGAATAATACCAGCATTATTCACTAGAATATCTACACCACCCATTACTTCGACAGCTTCTGAGACAATTGCACCCAGCAAGTCCTGTTGCATCAAATTTGCTGTGATGTAGTGAAATTTCCGGCCCATTGCTTCAATGGCTGCCTGTGTCTCAGCAGCAGGTTCGTAACCGACACCAACGATATCAGCCCCAGCCTGCGCAAGACCCAATGCCATGCCCTGTCCAAGACCGGTATTACAGCCGGTCACCATAGCGACTTTACCCATGAGATCAAACATGTTCATATTTCTTCCTGCGACAAGGCGGATTGGCTTGCGTCAAGCAACCCGCATAAATTAATTGGTAGGGTTTACTTCAAATCACTCATGGCAACATGATCCATATCGTGGAAAGTCTGGTTTTCACCGACCATGCCCCAAATGAAGGTGTAAGCCGAAGTACCGACACCAGAGTGGATAGACCAACTCGGACTGATTACCGCCTGTTCATTACGTACCACCAGATGCCGAGTCTCCTGAGGTTCCCCCATGTAGTGGAAAACCAGGTTGTTCTCACTCATATCAAAATAGAGATAAACCTCCATGCGGCGTTCGTGGGTATGACAAGGCATGGTATTCCACAGATTGCCTGGAGCGAGTTCTGTCATTCCCATCAGCAACTGGCAAGTCGGCAGTACCGAAGGATGCAAGTATTTATAGATGGTGCGAACGTTACAATTTCCCTGACTTCCCAAAGATTCCGGAGCAGCCTCTTCACGAGAAATTTTGCGTGTCGGATAAGCATGATGAGCCGGAGCACAATTAAGATAAAAACGTGCAGGATGCTCCGGTTTTACGCTAGAAAATACAATTTCACGCGCCCCCATGCCAACATAGAGAGCCTCACGAGCACCAATCTCAAAAGTCTTACCATCAACAGTCACCAAACCTGGCTCACCGATGTTGATCACACCCAACTCACGACGTTGTAGAAAGAACTCAACCCCGATCTCCTTCCCACCTTCCAGGGAAAGAGGCTCACCAAGCGGTACAGCGGCACCAACGATGATACGGTCTATGTGACTATAGGTAAGATTGATTTTATTCTGCTGGAACATCTCTTCGATCAGAAAATGGCGACGCAGGCCACTTGTATCTAAGTGTTTCGCATGTTCACTGTGTATGGGTTGACGAATTTCCATTTTAAAACCTCAAGTTATAACCACAGCCACTGACATCGATGAAAATAACTAGCCATCAGTGCATTACTGACTGTTCATTCATGACAAAGAAGTCGTGAAAACTAATTCCTTATAATGCAGGGGCAAACACCTTATAAGACTCCCACGTAATAATGAATGAAGAGCATTATTAAAGACCCTCTTCCTCACTAATGCACTCCTCAACAATGGCAGCCTCCAGTGCCTTTCTCATATCCTGAATTGTACTTTTACCAATATCTTGAAGAATATCGACCAGCTCATGCAATGATGCACCGTCACGTTCAAATGCGGCATTTGCAATCATTGGTAAGTTAACCCCAGACAATACCTCTACCTGATCAGAATCCATTAAAATGACGGATGCTCGATTTGCTGGTGAACCGCCAGGAATATCTGTTAAAAACAGTACGCCATCGTCAGAGTTAACTTCCTGAGCTGCATTTCTCAGAGCAGTCTCCAAATCATCCGTCGACATGGACTCGACAAAGTCGACGAAGCGCATCTGCTCCGGCTCCCCCACAATCGCTTTCATTGCAGACTGCATTCCGGATGCAAAGTTGATATGTCCAGACACTACAATACCGATCATGTAATTTATCCCTCTTAAATAGGTGGGGGATATCCCACCCCATTAGTATTTATCAGCGTATTTAAATAATCCCAAGGTAATGCCCGACTACCCCAGCGGCCAATGTTGAGAAAATAAGCACTGGTGGCTTCGCCCAGAACCCGGTCCCCTTAACCATCTTGAACATAAAAAATACCAATGCTAACGGCAATAGATTAGGCATGATTTTGTCAAACAACGAAGCTTGAAGCTCTACCGTTTTACCACCGAGCTCTAAGGATGCTGTCGTCTGTAACTTGATAAATGTTGCCGATAGTGCGCCGATTACGAAAATACCCATGATATTGGCAGCTTTTGCCAACTTTTCTGTTGCATCACTCATGTTTACCATCGCTGCAGTACCAGCACGGTATCCCATGAACATCAAACCAAAATAAACAAAAAAGTGCACAATCTGATACAGCAGGAAGAAAACAAACGGACCAGCAATCGATCCTTCAATGGCAATCGACGCCCCCAGTGCTAATGTCAATGGCATCAACGTCATGTGGTCGATCGCATCGCCAATACCACCGGTAGGGCCCATACCAGCCACTTTCATTACGTTGACAGTAGACGGTTTTTCTTTATTCTCTTCCATTGCGATAGCTGTACCTAGCAGGAAGGTAAATAATTTCGGACTTGCATTGAAGAACTGCAGATGATTTTTCAATGCTTTGGCTAGATCATTTCTATTATTACCATGAATCTTTTTTAAAGCAGGAATAATGGAGTACGCAAAACCACCACCCTGCATTCGTTCAAAGTTGAAGTTGCCCTCCATAAACAAGCCACGTAAAGAACAGATCCACAAATCTTTCTTGGTGATGACTTTACGTACAGCGGTATCTTCATAAGCATCGATATTATCTACCAATGAATGATTTTTTACTTGAGATGCCTCGACATTGTTCCTCAGTGGAGACATTGTAATATCAGATGCCATCTTCAAATTCCTCTGCTTGCTTGTTTGAGTTGGTATTTCCACTAAAGAAGTAATAAAGTGCTGCGGCAGATGCGCCCAAGATTGCAACAGCCATGATTGGCAACTTCAAGTAGGTTGTCATTACAAAACCGATAAAAAACACCCCTGCAACTTCTTTGGACCACATGATTTTTAGCAGCATGGCGAAACCAATCGCTGGTACCATCTTGGCACCAATCCCTAGCCCTTCTAACAATACCGTTGGTGCATTTTCATCAATCCAGGTTGCACCATGTTCACCAAAATAGACTGTAGCAAATGCGACAACAGCGTATAGCATTGAGCGAAGTGAAATAGTCGCTATCAGTAATCGATCGATACCAGATGCATCACCTTGTTCAGCGTAACGATCCGCCTTACCCATAGTGAAAGAAGTCAATGCAAAGAAACCAATCACTAACATCTGCATCAGGACCGCGATGGGCATCCCGACACCCATAGCCACTTCTGCGGATTGACCAGTCATCACAGCAAATGCGACTGCTGCGATGGTGCCCATTGTGACATCAGGTGGCTGAGCACCTGCGTTAGGTACCAATCCTAACCAAGCTAACTCCAGAGTAGCCCCCGCAACCAAGCCAATTTGCATATCCCCCATAATCAATCCAACTACCGGACCGGTTATAATCGGGCGGTGGATATTTAGTGCGACATCATATTTATCGATACCACAAAAAAATGCCCATATTGCGACAAGCATAGCTTCGAAAAACATGCTTAATTCCTTTTTGAAAGTAAATGTAAATATATCTTATTTTTTAATGTCAGGCGGCGCCGTTAACCAGTTCAAAGATATCCAATGCGTTTTGATCAGGTGTATTTTGAACCGTGCAACATACCCCCTTTTGGGTCATGCTCTCAAATGCTTTAATATCATTATCATCAACAGACACTGTTTTTGCGATTTGCTTCTTGCCTTCATGATAATGCATATTCCCGATATTGCAGTGGGTGATCGGAACCCCTCCCTCTACCAAACGAGCAACATCTGTCGGGTTATTACAAAGAATAAATATTCGCTGTTTATCTGATGCATTATGAATCACATCAATTGTCTTTTTAATAGTAAAAAATCTAACTGCATATTCTCCACCTGCGGAAGCTTTCATACCAGCTTGCATAAAGGCAGCATTGGGGCCTTCTGCTGCATCATCATTAGCAACAAGAATCAGATTCGCCTCTGTGTGTTTACCCCATGTGATACGAATTTGTCCGTGTAACAAACGTTCATCAATCCTAGTCCATACAATATTTGGAGTTGTCATATATTTCATTCCTATGTTATAGGCATACCGGCATATATGCAGGCAACACACTAAGCCATCTGATTAAATTAACTAGCAACATCATTATGCTTGCAGGCACATACCTGATGTCGTTATTCGTCCCCGCCGCACTAACTGTGTTTTACTTAGCTTAACGCCAGTCCAGACATTAATAAATTGAAAGAAAACGAAAATGAGATCGCTTTCACGAAGTTAATAAAAAGACATCGAAAGAAGGAAGCCTCCCCAATGCTTTTTCTAACTGGTTAATTTCTTCTATAAGAATGCATCTCACTTGCGGCTAGTAAACAGATGAATCCAGCTCATTGCAGCACGTTAATAGACGTCAACAAACGGATATACATCGCAGGCAATAGATAACCTATCCAAATCAAATACGGTTCTCACTCATACACATACGGATTTTCGCCTCGACAACTTCCTCCATGGCGGCCATGGCGGGCACCAGATACTGGCGCGGGTCGCTGGCATCCGGATGAGAGCCAAGGAAGGCTTTCATCGCATCGGCGAAGGCGATCTTCAGTTCGGTCGCAACGTTGACCTTGCAGATCCCGAGTTCGATGCAGCGGCGCACATCGGCCTCCGGTACGCCGGAGGCGCCGTGCAGCACCAGCGGAATATCCACCTGCTCGCGAATGGCGGCGAGGCGGGCGAAGTCGAGGCGGGGCTCCTCCTTGTAGAGGCCGTGGGCGGTACCGATGGCCACGGCCAGCGAGTCGATATCGGTGCGGCGGACAAACTCTGCCGCCTTGAGCGGGTCGGTAAATTTGGCGTGAGCGGCATCGACGATGAGGTCATCCTCCTGACCGCCCAGCTGACCAAGCTCCGCTTCGACGCTGGCGCCCATGCGGTGGCAGAAGGTCACCACGCTGCGCACCTTCTCGATGTTCTCTTCAAACGGAAAGTGCGAGGCATCGATCATGGCGGAGCGAATACCCGCTTCGACCTTGTTGTGGATGTCCTGCTCGTCTTCGTGGTGATCCAGATGCAGCACCAGCGGGATACGGTACTCATGGGCCGCGGCCTGACAGATGGAGACCAGATACTCGACCCCGGCATGGCGATAGGTACCCGGGGTGCCAGCCAAAATCACCGGAGATCGCATGCGAGCGGCGGTGCGGGCCACAACCTGCACGGTTTCCAGGTTGTGGATGTTGAAAGCCGGTACGGCGTAGCCGCGGCGCTGGGCATCTTTGAGCATTTCATGGGAAGAGATCAAATACATAGTGACTCCTGAGCGTCCTGATTGACGCGAGATCCTGAGAAAAGGGAGGAGAGCTCGGTCGGATTTATCTCCCGGCCAGCCACCCAGATGTGTTGTTGAATGAGTTCAGTGGTGAGGGCGAGCAGGTTGGCCTGTTTGCCAACTGCCAGTGAACCGAGATGATCGGCAATGCCGAGCATCTTTGCTGGTGCCAGCGAGGCCATTGCGATGGCTTCATCGAGCGGCACATCCGCCAGCTGCACCATGTTGCGTACGGCGCCAAGCAGGGTGAGGGTGCTGCCCGCCAGACCGCCGGTTTCAGTGCGTACCACGCCGTTTTTCATCTCGACCCGATAGTTGCCAAGCAGATAGTGACCGTCGGGCATACCGGCAGCGCGCATCGCATCGGTGACCAAGAGCAGGCGCTGGCCAGCGCAGCAGTGACAGAGCTTGAGCACGCTCGGGTGTAGATGATGGCCATCGGCGATCAGCTCCAGCCAGGCTGCGGGATGGACAAGGCCCGCACCGACCATGCCGGGTTCGCGGTGGTGCAGGCCGCGCATGCCGTTAAAGCAGTGCACCAGCCCGGAGGCGCCTGCCGCCAGTGCCGCCATGGTGGTGTCGTGATCCGCCGCCGAGTGACCCAGCATTACCCGCACGCCGTTTGCGGCAAGATGGTGAATGGCCGCGATGGCGTTGGGCTTTTCCGGTGCCAGCGCGACCACCTTCAGGCTGCCGCGCGCCAGCTGTTGCAGGTGGGTCAGTTCGGCAATATCCAGCTCCCGAAACAGCGCCTGATCGTGGGCGCCCTTGTTGTCCGGCGTGAAGTAGGGCCCTTCGAGATAGCAGCCGAGCAGCTCGGCGCCCGGCATGCCGCGGGCAACGCTATCGGCAATGCGAGCAAGGGCTTGCTCTATCTCGGGGAGTGGGGCGGTGACCGTGGTGGCAAGAAAAGCACCGACTCCTTCTGCCGCCTTGGCCATCGACAAGGTAGCCAAGGCATTGCCATCGCTATCCATGACATCGACGCCAGCTCCGCCGTGGACATGACCGTCGATCAGCGCAGGCACCAGCAGCTCGACATCAAACCCCATATTTTCTTGAGAGAGAGAGCCTATCGCCGTTATCCAGCCATTCTCATGCTCTAGCCAGCAGGCCTCTCGCCAACCTGTTTCGGTTAACAGATGGCGCGCCCTGATCCGCTCGACCATTAAAGATCCTCCCCTGTCGGGTAATTAATGCCATCATTCCTGACACCGCCTGAATAAAGCTTTCCCAACTCTGAACGCATAGAGTAGGTCCATACTCCTGTGAATTGGAACCAGTTCACAGATGGATAACTTTGCTTCAGTAAACTGTTGCACATGACGGTTTACTCAAGTTCTGCTCGGGATACGGATAGATTGTGACCCCCTGCACGACTCGATTAACACGACCGCTCGGACATGGATTATCCGGATTGATACCAAGCATCATGGATGTATGGAATGCGTAGAACTGGGCATAAAGCAGGTAACAAAATGCCAGCTCTGCATCATCGCCGCGCTGAGTCTGTGGAAGGTAAATATATTCACCAGCCTCAATCCGATTGTCAGGAATATCGGCCAGGGCAACAACTCGTGCAGCAACACCATCACGACGCAGCTCATTTAACAAATCAAGGTCATATTGTCGTGTATAGGGATCATTGGAGATCATCTGCACGATTAAAGTATTGCTATCGACCACTGATTTTGGTCCGTGACGAAATCCGGTAGGAGAATCGAACATGGCAATCAACCGCCCACTGGTCAGCTCCAGCAACTTAAGCGCTGCTTCTTGTGCAACACCCTGCAGACTGCCACTACCAAGATAGATAACTCGTTGTGGGAGTGGTTCATTCCATGCAGGCACCGTTTGAACGACCTGTTTCAGGATGGCCTCACTGACGCCTGCCAGTGAAGTGCAAGCATGCTGGTTGAACCGTTTCGGCAAAAATACAGTCAAGCAGGTCAACATCATGCTGGTGAGACTACTTGTCATGGCAAAACTACGATCATTGGTCTGAGGCGGCATCAACAGTGCCAGTGATCGACCCTCCTTCTGACAACGCTGATATAGTTTCCCTTCAGCATTGCAAGTGAGAACCAAGTGGTAACATTTGCTTACCAAACTGCTAGCCAAATCAACAGCTGCCACACTTTCAGGACTGTTTCCCGAACGGGCAAACGAAACAAGTAACGTCGGGGTATCTTGGTCCAGATACTCTTTTGGATCAGTAACAATATCTGTGCTGGGGATCGACTCCACTCTACCGTTAAGACGTGCCGATAAATAAGGGGCCAACGCACGCCCCGCAAAAGCAGATGTCCCTGCGCCGGTCAGAATAATTCGCAGATTACCTTGCATTAGTAAGGGAGTAATAAACTGATCTATGGCGTTTCTTTCCTTATCGACCATGCCTAATGTTTCTAACCATGTCGCAGGCTGTTGTTGAATTTCACTCGCAGTAGCAATTCCTTTGGCTGCGATTAATGTTTCTTTTTCATAACCAAGAATCATGACTGTAATACCTCACATAGCCATTTCAGGCTGGGGACAGCAAGCCCGAGAATAGTGCCGCAGCACTTCCTGAACCTGATCAAGAATCAGACTGTGGGGATCTGCAGAAAGCAGCCCCTCACGCACTTTTTGATATTGGATTGGTAGATACTGACTCAGCAGTGGCAATGGAATTTGCTCTTGTTCAAGATTGGCCAACAGACAGGCATACGCTTCATCTACCCGCTGCTCAGGCCAGTAGTAACGAATCCGATCCGAATAGCTGTAACCTCGAGCCAGACGTCTGTCATTAGGACTCCCCTGATAGTGGCTTTGCCAATATCCAGGCTGCTCCAACATGGTCTGCTCGAGCACATCACGTAGTCTTGAACAAGCACTAGCAGTCACTAATTCCGATTCAATAGCGGCCAATGAGAACAACGCTTCACGCAAAGCAAACGTGAGTGCAGGCCCGACCTTGAGAATTGCAAAGTGATCACGTACTAACTGCTGGTAAGCCTGAGGTGTTTGATAATCCGTCGAGTGGGCTTCAAACACCATGTGGGGGTATTCCTTGATCATCAGACTCAAGCCAATAGCCTTGCCACTTTGATAATCAACCACTCTCGTATGATCAAATTCAACGCCCGGCTGCACGACTAACGCAATGACCCGTGACCATACATCCCCCAAACCTTGACGAGTAAAGGCCGCTCGATGTGCTTCCAATGTATAACGCGCAGCCTGAGGTGTTGTTACCGCAAGTTCTGAGAGATCTTCATGCGCCCCACCAGGAACGGGGACTTCGGTGCCAATTACATAAATCAGGTCGCAGCGCCCAAACTTCTCGTAACAAGTACGCTCAGCGACTACCGCAAGCCTAGCTGCACGTTCGGCAACCACTTCATCACTGAGTGATAAAGGGTCATCGGAACAAGCCATACTGCAGTCAAGATGGATTTTTTTGAAACCTGCCGCCACATATGTGGCAATAAGCGTTTCTGCATGTGCCATGGCTTCGGAAGCAGAAAGTCCCTGCCATCGATTTGGACCCAAGTGATCGCCACCAAGGATCACCATCTCACGCTCAACACCACAGCGATCTGCCAACTGGTATAAACGTTCGCGAAAATCTGCAGGTGTCATACCGGTATAGCCACCAAATTGATCCACTTGATTAGAGGTGGCCTCTACCAGCAGAACGTTTCCTTCTATCTTAGCCAGCGTTAATGCAGCTTCCAGCACTAACGGGTGAGCAGAACATACCGAGGTGATGCCAACTGCTTCCCCATTCTTGTTTCTTTCTATTAACTGAGCGATACCTTTCACTTCTCCTCCAAGGCCATCGAAAAACTAGCAGTGACATTTCATTTCTTTTCTAAAAAGATAAACCTGACGAAAACGAAATGAAATGAAATGACATGTTTTTTATGAGCCAGATCACGAAAAACAAAAGGAAAAGAAAGGGCTTTGACAGAAGTGATTTTTTTGTCACAAAGCGCAAGGCCAAGACTTGATTTGGATTGTCCACTAAGCGTTAATACGCAAAATGCAATAAAGTGAAAGTCCATGTGCAGACAGGACAACTAATACGGACAGAGCGGAATAATGCAAATTACCGAGAAAAGTACTATCGGCACCAGTGAACGCCGTGAGCGTATCATCCAGCAACTACGTAGCCATGGCAGCGTACAAGTCAATGACTTATCAGCACAGTTTCAGGTATCTACCGTCACCATTCGCAACGATCTGGCATTCTTGGAAAAACAAGGGATTGCTGTACGCGCCTACGGGGGCGCTCTGTTGTGTGAACCCAATCAGGCCGTCCCCGAGCGAACCATTGCCGACAAAAGTGTGCTCAACACGCCGGTCAAACAGCGGATCGGCGCGCTGGCAGCCACACTGGTACAACCCGGGAGTCGACTTATCCTCGACTCGGGCACCACGACGCTGGAGGTGGCTCGTCATCTGCGCGAACATCAGGAGATCCTGGTGATGACCAACGGCATGAACGTGGCCAATGAACTGCTAGAGGCGGATGGGATCGAGCTGCTGATGACCGGCGGCCACCTGCGCCGCAAATCACTCTCGTTCTATGGGGCACAGGCCGAGCAATCCCTGCAAAACTATCATTTTGACCTGCTGTTTCTCGGGGTGGATGGCATCGACCTAGAACGCGGTGTTAGTACCCATCACGAGGATGAGGCGCGCCTTAACCGTTGCATGTGCCAGGTTGCAAAAAAAATCATTGTAGTCACCGACTCCAGCAAATTTTTCCGCTCCAGCCTACACAGGATCATTAATATTCAGCGAATTCATACTCTAATCACCGATGATGCCCTGCCACCAGAACTACTAACAGGTTTGCATGATGCCGGGATCGAGGTTCTGCTGGTACCGGCGGATCCCCACTGATCAAAGCAGCATTACTTTAGCCTCCAAACACCACGGTCAGGGTCATACCGATACTCATACGGTCACCTCTGGCGAGTAACCGTAAACCGGGATAGCCGGCTAGGTGATGGCCATTTGCGACTTGGCTCTGGGGCTTCAGACAGACGAAGCAACTCCCCTCATCGGGCTGGTAAAGCATCAGGATGTAGTGGTCAACTAAATCCGGACACTTGGTTAGGCCGTTCTTCGGCTTTTGCTGGCGGTATCCCATTATTGTGGTGATGTGGACGCCGCCAGTTGTAGTAATCCATCAGGTAATAACTGATATCCCGCTTTGCCTCCCGCACGCTCATGTATCCCATAGCCGGGAGCCACTCTGACTTCAGGCTTCTGAACAATCGCTCCATCGGGGCGTTATCCCAGCAGTTTCCACGCCGACTCATGCTCTGGGTCATGCGATAGCGCCACAGTCGTTGCCGAAATGACCGACTGCCATATTGGCTGCCCTGGTCGGAGTGAAACAGCACGCCAGATGGGCAACCTCGTTGCTGATATGCCATTTCCAGTGCTTTTATTGCCAATTCTGCATCAGGTTTATCAGACATCGCCCATCCCACGACTCGCCGGGTATGCAGATCAAGAACCGCTGCCAGGTAATACCAACGGCCACCTGCCAAGACGTAGGTGACACACCTGATTGGGTTGATGGACCTCAAATTCGCGGGCCAGCAGATTGGGAATGTCCGGTCGTTCAGACCGAGCGACCTGATAGCGATGAGTGCCCGGTTGCTTGGATACCAGACCGGCTTCCTTCATCAGGTTACGTACTTTGAATCGACCAATCTGATACCCCAACT